>PDZU01000038.1 GCA_002753095.1 Magnetococcales bacterium | reverse complement strand
CGTCCGCCCTCCCAAAGAGTGCCCCTGCGGGGCACAGATTTGGGCGCGCTGCGCAGATTTACTGCGTAAATCTGCTTCGTTAAAAGCGCGCCATTTCAGCATGGCTTCGCCCTGCACCCAGCATGGCTCCGCCCTGCACCCGCCAGGGGCGATGATCGCCCCTGGACCCCGCAGAAATTTATAGATTTTGAGCGTGATCAATCGATCTACATCTACAGATAATCCGCAATCAACCGCTCGGCAATCTGCACCGCATTCAGGGCAGCACCTTTGCGCAAATTATCGGAAACCACCCACAACTGCAAACCATTCTCCACACTCTCATCCGCCCGAATACGCGACACATAGGTCGCATCCTTGCCAGCAGCATCACGAGGCGTCATGTACAAACCCTGCGCCGGATCATCCACTACCTCTACACCGGGGGCAACCGCCAACAACGCCCGCGCCTGCGCCGGACTCAAGGGACGCTCCGTCTCAATGGTGATCGACTCCGAATGGGCGTTAAAAACAGGCACCCGCACCGTGGTCGCCGTCACCCGAATGGCCGGATCAAGAATCTTCTTGGTCTCGTTGACCATCTTCATCTCTTCCTTGGTGTAACCATTCTCCAAGAAAACATCAATCTGCGGAATCAGATTGAAAGCAATCTCCTTGGGAAACTTTTTCGGCGGCACCCGCAAAGTGGTCGCATAAATCGCACGGGTCTGCTCGAACAACTCATCCATGGCCTCCTTGCCTGCCCCAGAAACCGCCTGATAGGTGGAGACCACCACCCGGCGAATGGTCGCCGCATCATGCAACGGCTTCAACGCCACGACCATCTGAATGGTGGAACAGTTGGGATTGGCGATGATCCCCTTTTGGGTGTACTGCGCAATGGCACCCGGATTAACCTCCGGCACCACCAACGGCACCTCTGGATCCATGCGGAAAAAGGAGGTGTTATCCACCACCACACACCCGGCAGCGGCAGCCTTGGGCGCATACTGACTGGAAACCTTGGCCCCCGGCGAAAAAAGACCAATCTGTACACCAGAAAAATCAAACTCCGCCAAATCGCGCACCACCAACTCACGACCGGCAAAGTTCATGGTGCTGCCAGCCGAACGGCTGGAAGCCAACAAGAAAATCTCGTTGATCGGAAAATTCCGCTCTTCGAGAATGTTCAAAATTTCACGTCCAACGTTACCGGTCGCACCCACCACCGCCACGTTATAGCTCTTGGAACTCATTGTTCTGCCCTTCCAATCTGAAAACTTATGACTCTGACAAAGCGGCCACCACAGCGTTACCCATGGCAACCGTACCCACCTGTTGCATACCCGCCTGCATAATGTCCGGCGTGCGCAATCCCTGATCCAAAACCCGATTTACCGCCGCTTCCACCCGCTCGGCCATCTCCGGCATGGCCAAAGAGTAACGCAACATCATGGCCACCGACAAAATGGTCGCCAACGGATTGGCCACACCCTTGCCAACAATATCCGGTGCCGAACCATGAATCGGCTCATAAAGCGCCGTCGCCTCACCCAGCGACGCCGACGGCAACATGCCAATCGAACCCGTCAACATGCTGGCCTCATCGGAAAGAATATCACCAAACATGTTGGTAGTAACAATCACATCAAACTGACGTGGATTGCGAATCAACTGCATGGCCGCATTATCCACATACATGTGCGACAACACCACGTCAGGATACTCCTTGCCGACCGCAATCACCACCTCACGCCACAACTCCGTCGCCTCCAACACATTGGCCTTGTCCACCGAACAAAGCTTCTTGCCCCGCTTGCGCGCTACTTCGAACGCAGAACGGGCAATCCGTTCAATTTCAGCCGTGCTATACGACAAGGTGTTGATCCCCAAACGACTGCCATCGGCCAACGTCTGCACCCCACGCGGTTGACCAAAATAGATGCCGGCAGACAACTCCCGCACCACCATGATGTCCGTCCCCTCCACCACCTCCCGCTTCAGGGTGGACGCATCCACCAACTGCGCAAAGAGCTTGGCCGGACGCAGATTGCAATACAAATCCAACGCCTTGCGAATGCCCAACAAACCCCGCTCCGGGCGCACTTCATACGGCAACGGCTCCCACTTCGGTCCACCCACAGCCCCCAGCAAAATGGCATCACACTGCCGCGCCCGCACCAAAGTCTCCTCCGGTAACGGGTTGCCCGTGGCATCATAAGCCGTACCACCAATCAACCCCTCCTCCAATGCGAAGGTCGTCGCACCATTCTTGCCAATCCACTCCAAAACCTTGCAGGCCTCCGCCACAATCTCTGGACCAATACCGTCACCCGGCAACAATAAGATGGATTTCTTGGACATCATTCATACCCCTTGTGGCAAGAACGCCCAGGGAGCCACCTGGCGTCGTTGCTGTTCATAGTGTTCAATGTCGGACAGATGCTGCATGGTCAAACCAATATCATCCAAACCATGCAACAAACAGTGCCGACGAAAGGGATCCACTGCAAAAGAAAAATGCTCTCCGCTCGGCGTGCTTACACTCTGCCCTTCCAGGTCAACAGTCAGTTGATACCCCTCCTGGGCCACAGTCTCCTGCAGCAACTGCTCCACCTGAGCGGCACTCAAGACAATGGGCAAAATACCATTCTTGAAACAGTTGTTGAAAAAAATATCGGCAAAACTGGGGGCGATCACCGCCCGAATGCCATAATCCAACAACGCCCATGGCGCATGCTCCCGGCTGGACCCACAGCCAAAATTATCCCGCGCCAACACAATGCGCGCCCCCTGGTAGCGGGGTTGATTGAGCGCAAAATCCGGATTCAGAGGACGACCCACACAGGACTGCCCCGGCTCGCCCCGATCCAGATAACGCCACTCGTCAAACAGGTTGGGACCAAAACCACTGCGGTTGATCGACTTCAAAAACTGCTTGGGGATAATGGCATCGGTATCAACATTGGCCCGGTCGATGGGTACCACCACGGCCTGTAAACGGGTAAAGGCTTCCATTTCATCTCCTCCAAGGTCAATGGCTGGCGCGAATATCGACAAAGTGTCCGGCCAGCGCTGCCGCAGCCGCCATGGCCGGGCTGACCAGATGGGTCCGACCGCCAGGCCCCTGTCTACCCTCAAAGTTGCGGTTGGACGTGGAGGCACACCGATCACCCGGAGCCAACATGTCCGCATTCATGGCCAGACACATGGAACAGCCCGGCGCCCGCCACTCAAAACCGGCCTCGGTAAAAATCTGATGCAACCCCTCCGCCTCGGCCTGCTGTTTGACCAAACCCGTACCCGGCACCACCATGGCCAACTTGACCGTGGCAGCCACCTTCTTGCCACGCACCTGCGCCGCCGCCTGGCGCAAATCCTCAATGCGACCGTTGGTACACGAGCCAATAAATACCGTATCCACGGCAATCTCTGTCACCGCCGTACCCGGCTCCAACCCCATATAGGCGAGCGCCTTGCTGATCGAATTGCGGCGCACCGGATCACTCTCCTGGGCCGGATCGGGCACCCGACCACTCACCGGCACCGTCATCTCCGGCGAAGTGCCCCAAGAAACCTGGGGATCCACCTCGTGCGCAGCAAAGGTCAACACCCGATCATAACCGGCACCCGGATCCGCCTTGAGCCCGCGCCATGCCTGCACCGCCGCATCCCAGAGACTCCCCGTGGGGGCAAATGGACGATCCCGCAAATAAGCGATGGTCTTGTCATCCACCGCCACCAGACCAGCCCTGGCCCCTCCCTCGATGGCCATGTTGCACAAGGTCATCCGCCCCTCCATGGAGAGCGCATCAATGGCCGAACCGGTAAATTCAATCACATGGCCCGTACCACCCGCCGTGCCAATGCGAGAGATAATGTAAAGAATCAGGTCTTTGGCCGTCACCCCTTCGGCCAAATCCCCCTCCACATGAATGCGCATGGTCTTGGGCTTCTTCTGGGGCAAGGTCTGCGTTGCCAGGACATGCTCCACCTCCGAAGTACCAATCCCAAAGGCCAAAGCCGCAAAGGCGCCATGCGTGGCCGTATGCGAATCACCACACACCACCGTCAAACCCGGCAAGATGATGCCCTGCTCAGGGGCCATCACATGCACCACCCCCTGGCGCATGTCCCCCATGCCAAACTGGCGCACCGCAAAGGTACGCGTGTTGCTGTCTAGGGTCTCCACCTGCAACCGGGCAATCGGGTCGGTAATCCCCTGCTCCAGATCTTTGGTCGGTACATTGTGATCGGGAACGGCAAAAGTCGCCTCCGGGCGGCGTACCGTGCGCCCGGCCAAACGCAACCCCTCAAACGCTTGCGGACTGGTCACCTCGTGCACCAGATGCCGATCAATGTATAACAATACCGTGCCATCCGTATCCGTGCGGATGACATGCGTATCCCAGATTTTTTCAAACAAATTTTGCGGTTTCATCGCTCGATCCCCAACCGTTAGATCCCCTTTTGCGCACACCAGCAACCAAGATTTTCATTATAGCCAAAGCGGGGCATCTCAGACAAGTTTTCTGGATCCCTATTTGCGATGATAGACATATTCCCCACCCCAATCGATACCAGGGGGATCTTGTTCGTAGATGTTACAACGTTCGATAAACATTTCGCAGGCCCGATCACCCGGCTTGATCTCCAACAAACGCACAAAACGGTTGCGCGCCCTATGCCAATCTTTAACCACATAGAACTCCACCGCCTTGCTAAAAATCTCCATGAACTCGGAATCAATCAAGGTGATATCGCCCTTGAGGGCAGCCAATTCATAAATCGGTACCGGCTCCAGTTTACCCTTGACAACGACAATATCCAGCAAGCGATACGCATAATCGTGCGGCAACTCCTCCAATGTACTCTGACTAATGATGATAGAGGTGTCATACTCCTTGTTCAGCCCCTCCAAACGACTGGCCAGATTAACCGCATCGCCGATCACCGTATAATTCAAACGGGTATCCGAGCCAATATTGCCGACAACTACCTCACCGGTATTGATCCCCATACGGGTCCGAAAGGCGGGCTTACGCTCCTGTTGCCATTTGCTTGCCAGTTCATCAAGTCGCCGATTACAGGCCAAAGCCGCTAGGCAGGCTTGGTGGGCGTGATCCTGCATCTCCAATGGTGCCCCCCAAAAGGCCATGATCGAGTCACCGATATACTTGTCCACCGTTCCGCCATGCGCAGAGATAATATCAGTCATCTCAGACATATACTCGGAGAGCTGCGAGGCCAGTTCATTGGGAGTTAACCGCTCCGAGATGGCTGAAAAATCGGCAATATCAGAAAAGAAAATCGTCAAATGACGACGCGATCCACTGACCACCGCCTCCTGGCGACTGAGAATCAACTGCCGCACCAACTGATCTGGAATATATTTACGAAACGATTGCAAGCCGATTTTCATGCCCTCCATCGCATCCACCAACTCTTGCACCTCGCCAATCTGACTACGAATCTGCAACGGCTCGTCAATCTGAAACCGTTTGATATTTTCCGTCTCGATCACCAACTGTCGAATGGGGGTGGTAATCATTTTATATAGGATAAAAATAATGATACCGGAAATGATCAAACCGGTACCACAAATGAGAATCGTCCCCTGTTTGGCCTGATTCAGTTTGTCAAAATAATCGGTGGCACTGACGTATTGCACCATCAAGACAATATCACCTTGATAATTTTTAACCGGTATATATAAGTTAACGCTTTTTGTACTCTCATCCATTTGGTAATGATGTTTATCCCCTTTGATCCGATTCTGGATGGACTCATCCGGCAGAAGGTTTTCAAACACCTTGTCCTTTTGGCGCCCGACGGCATTGAGCAGAACCTTGTCATCCCCTTCGGAGATACCACGGGCCAGATTATAGATGGCCCAATTGCCCGGATAGTGGCTGTTCAAAATTTCCAGAAAGGCATTGGCCATGTCAAAGCCGATCTCTGCCGATCCAATGTGCACCCCCTGCAAAAAGAGGGGGGCCACAGCCCGAAAACCATAACCGGCCCGCCCCTGTTCCAACCCCTTGACCAACTGTTTGCTGGCATTGGCCTTCATCACCGTGGGACGAAAGGTGATCGCGTCATTAAATTTTTCTGGATTGTGGGCCCGATAGAGAAAAACCATCTCCGAACCCTCTTTTCGTTTGACATGAAAATTAAACTGGGCAAAACCCAACAGACGGAAATCATTCCATATTTTTTCAACCTCCGCCATCAACCTCTCACGATCACTCTGAGCGACCCATTGGACGATATGTTCATTGTCGGCCACCGCCGTGATGGCAACCTCCGCCCGATGAATGGCCTGATCAATTTCATTGTGGACATAGGTGACCACCCCGCGAATTTTCTCCTCTTCTGCCCGATCAAGAATCGGGATGGCAATCTGGATAAAGACAACTGTCAACAATACCAACAACACCTGCACC
This sequence comes from Magnetococcales bacterium, assembly GCA_002753095.1. GTDB lineage: Bacteria > Pseudomonadota > Magnetococcia > Magnetococcales > Magnetaquicoccaceae > Magnetaquicoccus. The sequence goes on along the minus strand of PDZU01000038.1, from coordinate 19,658 downwards.
AGAATTACCACGGCGATAAAAGAGTTTCGTAATTGAATACGCTGCAGGAACCGCGATAGATTCATTGGAGCACCTCACCAATCACAGGAAGATATTCGACAGAGCACTGTTAATCCTCAGCCATCACCACCCGGTTGCGTCCCGCATGTTTGGCCTTGTAGAGCGCAACATCCGCCTTTTCCATCACCGCCTCCAGGCTCTCCTTGGGATGGCGCAGACTGACACCCGCACTGATGGTAAAGGAACGACCACTCAAAATCCCTGGTAAAGCCAGTTTTTCCACCCGCAAGCGGATTCGCTCTGCCACTTCCAAGGATTCAGGAATGCCCGATCCAACCATCAACAGTAAAAACTCTTCCCCACCCAAACGGACAGGAATATCCATGGTGCGGGTTTCAGCCAGCAAAATCTGCCCCAAGGCCCGCAAGACATCATCCCCGGCAGCATGGCCGTAGGTATCGTTGACGCTTTTAAAGAAATCCAGATCAAAAGCGGCGAAAGCGAGTTGTGTATGGGCATCCCGATCCTGGATTTCAAACAAGCGCCCAGCCGCCTCACGCAGATAAAAGCGGGTATAGAGATTGGTCAGCGGATCGCGAATGGAGCGTTCATAGTAGCGCTGCCGCTCCCCCTCCAACTGAAATTGCAAAATCTCGCGCATGGCGGCCACGCTGAGCGCTTCGCCCATCCGGTTGAGAATCTGCCCCTCTTCCTGAGTGATCACCACCGCTCTTTGCATGCGAAAAATGGCCAAACCTTTGACTCCGCCACTTTCCGAGTCGCGCAGGTGCAACACCAGCGCTGATTTTTCTTCCTGCACCAGATAGCAGAGATAGACCCCGCGCACTGACCAATCACTGCCCTGATCCGGTTGACGAAACAGGGCGGTCACATCCGCACAGGGCTTCGTTTGTCGCCGCTGGTAATGATTTTCCTGGGACCAAAGCAGAAATTCCTCTTCGTCCAGTTGCCAATGGATGTCCAACCCCACCAAAGGCAGCAGTTGCCCGGCCAGTTGCGCCAGGGTTTCCAATACAGACCGAAACTCCCGGACAAATACCAGATCTTTGAAAAATTTGCGCAAGAGGAGATTAAGACGGGAAAGCCGCTGCACATCGGTACTGCTTTGCGCCAGCGAAAACAGACCGCAATCCAGATCTTTCAGACGCTCGATCATGAATTGCACCAAATGTTCGGGAATGATCGAACCATGCTGCGGAGCAATCATCCGAATGGGCAAAGGGGAGAGTTTCAACAGACCATCAAACAAAATGGTCTGCGAGGGCATGTAATGCTCATGAAACGGGCGCATGGCCTCAAAATAGCTCTCATCCTGGGCAAAAAGCTGCCATTGCTCGGTAAAGCCACCAAACAAATCGCTGGAAAAGAGAATTCCACTTTGATCATCAAAGGTGCAAAAAGCCCCCGGAAAGTGCAGATAAGGGGTAAAGATGAATTGAATCCGTCTTGCCCCAGTATCCAGGCGCCAGCCCATTTTTTCGATGCATTGAAACGGGATACGGACATTGTAATGCTTCAAGAGGGCGATTGCCCGCCAATGGGTCAGCACCATGGCGTCACTGCGGGTAATCAAACGATCCAGGGCCGGCAGGCTGGCGGTAATGTCTGGATCTTGATGTTGGCAGATGATCCAGCGAATATCCGACAGTGGCAAAACGGTTTCAACTTTGCGGATCATCTCATCAAAGTTGATCATGGAACCTGGATCGATCAAAATGGACTCGCTGCCGTTTTCGATCAGGTAGGTGTGGCATTGAAAGGCGTCGTCCTGCAACGGAGCACCAACCCACCAGATTTTCTCTGCAATCGCATACGGTTGACTCCAGTCAGGTATGGATTCGTTGCTCTCCATTTGCAGCGCCTCTTTCTGTACTAAGATCCAATCCATGGCTGAACATGCTGCCTATCGGACACACACCCACACGCAACAACATGGGGCTTGGTCATACCCGGAAGCAGTTTGCGCGTCTCGTCAATGACCTCCCGATCATCGAGCCAGGGCACGGCAGGAAAGGTACAGCGGTTTTCCAACAACCAAATTGTGATTGGTTCGTCCCCTGTCCGAAACCATACCTGTTTTTTCCAGGATGCGCAACATGGGAAGATTGCATGACAATATTTCAGCATTGATCACGTAGAAAGCGCGCCTTTGCAGAAGGCAATCACAAAATTGCCATTGGCGGCCCATTTACGCGCTCTTTTTCCCCAATCGTTCATCGAATAATTTCCTCAATTTGCGCACATGTTGAGGCGTAATGCTCTTCTGCTGGGTAATGACCTTCATTGCATATTTATTTGACAGAAAACTTTTTATTTTCAACAACGGACTCCAGTTAAAGGGCAAGCCCAGGGCAGCCAGGGCATGCCACTTCACCGCGCGCAAATAATCCTTGAATACCAGTTTACGCCAATCGGTCAATGGTTTGTTGGATAGCATTTCCTCGATCACCTTGGCAACGCGCAAGGTCGAGTCACCTGTCGGGGTGGCACACCACTCCTCCAGATGCTCTTTACGTCTTTCGATCAACTCGTTTGCTTCCGCAGTAGTCAATTGCTGCGCGATGATGTCCGGCAACTGATCCGGTTGATCACACTCCACATTGAGATGAACGGTATGCTGGTTATAAAACGGGGTACTCCGATCAAAGGCCAACTGCACCAGAGGACGTTTTGCCAGCCAATTTTCCAGGACGGTTGTACACATTTCACAGACCACACTCACATCCGAGCGCAAGATCAACTCACCAATGTTGCTATCGGCATTTATTTCAACATGCTCCTTCTGTTGCTCGGAAAGATCGGCCATCCACTGATAATAAAATTGTCGATCTTCCAAAGGGTGGGGGCGCAAAATCACATGATAACGATCACTCTTGACCAACGCCTCCAGAAACTGCATTGCCCGCTGCCGATTTGCATGATTCAAGCAAATATTTTCCCAATAGGATGCAGAAAAATCAGACTTATCTGACCAATCCTTGAAGCGCTTATACGCAGCGTCATGGCCCATTTCATACCAGCGGGCCAAGACAAAATTAAAAACAAACAACACAACGGGTCTCTTCTTCTGAGGCGGCAAGGCAAACACGGCACTCCATGGTTCGAAATAGAAATCAAACCGTGGCATACCAACCACTTCCAATCTGGATTGAAACCCCTCATCGCGAATGGCTTGTCGAAATTTTTCGTTCCAACAGAATTGCACATCAATATGGGCATTTTTATGGTAACGTCCGGCAAGAAAAACCATCGCATCTTCACTATAGGTCATCTCATTGGGCAACACCGCCGTCAATACATTCATCTGTGCCAATCGATTTGAATAATTCACCAAATGGCTGGCTACCAGATGGTTGAAGACAATCATGCCCGGACGACAGGCGGCCAAAACAGCTTTATACGACTCCAAAGGTTCCAGATGGCAGCGAATACCTCGCTGGTCCAAAAGATAGGCCAACAGCACCGATCCAGGCAGATCTCGACGAACATTATCGACCAATAAGACGACCGTTTTTCTTTCCGGTTCAACGACGCGTTCCATGACAAACCTCTTCTTCTCAGGATAAATACCACACAGACTCGTTTCCACGTCAGGGAAGCCCAACGGGACGACCCGTTTAACTGTCGTGCAACTTCTGGTAAAGATGCTCTATTTTGCTGATCGTCTGCATCACGTGAAAGCGGTTGACGATATTTTTTTGGCAAGACGCAAGATCGAGCCCCACATCTGGCCAGTGCAGCAAAATCTGCTCCAAGCGGTCGGCCAACTGCTCCACATCTCCAGGCGGGTAAAGAAAACGGGGATCCTCGATCACCTGTTCAATGATGCCAGAACGACTGGAAAGCAGTGAGGTACCTGCAGCGATGGTCTCCACTGCCGCCATGCCGAAGGTCTCCTGTCGCGAAGGATTGATCACCAGATCGTACTGTTGTAACAATGCTTGAAAGGAATCGACACGGCCCAAAAAGCGGGTCGTACAGGATTGCAAGCACTGGACAGGCAGCGGGTTGCTCTTTTCATCCGCCACACCGGTAAAATCAAAACGCAAACCAGAAAACACAAATCCCTTCTGTTCAAGGTGCAGCAATGCCCGCACCATATCAAGCCAACCCTTATGTGGCAGATGAGAACCAATCACCAATATCTGCTGCGGAAACGCAGCCTGTACCAAACGGGGCGTTAGCACTTCATGCGATAAAACACCATCATGCACCGCATGAATACTGTGTGTTGCATCCCATCCTGCAACAGCCTGCTGCAGGGTTTCCCCGATGGTCACGACAAGATTGCACCTGTCACAACCATATTTGAAATAATCCCCCCTCCTGAGTCGAGGATCACGCAATAGAACAGAAGCGGGTACCTGCAGTCTCTTCGCCATCAAAAGAGTCAGCAATCCCTCGCTATAATCATTGCCCTGCACAAGCTGAGGCTGAAAGTTCTGCGCGGCAACACGGTCAAGCACCTGTTTGACAAAGTGACCGTTTCCATACAACCGCCCCCAGAGAGATCGAGAACTCGGAAAGGGATGAATCAAACAGGGTATACCCTCCGTCGCACAGGCCTCCGTTAACCAACCCGCACGACTGGTCACCAACAAAGGCTCCCACACCCCCTGCTGCCGACACTGCACCAACATGCGCCACAAACAGGTTTGTGCCCCTGCCTTATGGGATCGGTTCTGCAAAAATAAAATGCGACGGGGCGAAGAGGTATTGATTGTCATCCGGTTGTTTTTCTTGTGTTAATCACTGGCCACCACACGGCATCCCATGCACAAATACGCACAAAACGCAATGCGACGAAAGAACATACGGCCTTGCATGCTGGAATTATCGTAAATTGTATATGCTGCATACCCATGGCAGCAAGCCAAATTGCACACCAGACACAAAGGAAAAGATCTCATGGCCCTGCGACGATGAATCAACCCAGACCAAAACGCAAACAGGCAACCGGAGGGGGTTGCCTGTTGCCGAACAATGGACAAAACGGGCGTACATGCTTTACAGGGATTGCACAGCCTCCACACTGTTGGGCAGAGCATAGCTCCGTTTCAAACGGATACCCTCCCGACGCAACAGACGGGAGACCGCATCATCGGAAACCTGCAAAGCGTTGGCAATGGCCACACCACTCCACCGCGAATGACCATTCGGGGGAGGCATATCCAACAAGCGCAGAACGGTATCGCGAAATTCCGTATCATAGCGGGTCGGGCGACCACTGCGCGGCATGTCGGTCAAACCCTCCACCCCCGCTTGCGCAAAACGATCACGCCAGAAAATGACGGTATTGGTTGTCGTCTGAAAACGCTCAGCCACTGCGCGGATGGCAGCACCATTCAAGCAGGCCAATACCATCCTGGCCCGCTCCACCAAGCGGAATTCCGATTTTTTGCTGCGTACCAAAGCTTCCAATTGTTGCAAGGATTCGGTATCGCAATCCAACTGTTTGGCTTTCCTGGACATGGAGATTCACCCAATCAGCGCGTTAAAAATGAACCGTGACTGGGACAGAACTACAAGATCCACGCCAGAATCATGCACAATGGATAATATGTCTATATACAGATACTTATAGATTGTGCGGCCAGAAATGATACCATTTCATGGGTGCAGCATTTTATGCGGAACAAAAAATCAATCAACACAATTTTACCATTTAACATACGATTAACACACGATTTTCTCTCATTTCTTTTCATTTGGCAAAATGCTGCGCTCTTGTGCAGGGGTACAACTCAGGCGGGATCCAGATGCGCAGTCAACAAGCGGCGGTTCAACGATTGGCGCGAGATACCCAACAAAGCGGCGGCATTGCCTTGATTGCCATCGGCCTGCCGCATGGCTTCGCTGACCAACCATTGCGTCGCCTCCCGCAAGGTTGGCAAACGACCCGGAGCAACCAGCAGAGGGTTCTCCACCCCGGCCATACCCCGCACAGTCTCATGCAAAGGACCAGGATGGCTCAAGTTGCTGCGACCATGGGCACGGACTGCCGCCCGGAAACGATCCAATGGCAAGACCGGCCCACCGGAATGGTTGGCCACGGCGTCGTAAACCAGGGCGCGCAGCTCACGCACATTGCCCGGAAACGCATAGGCCGACAATAACGAATAGATCTCCGGTGCTACTTTGAGTGGCGGACGGTTGAGTGATTCCGAGGATTTGCGCATGAAATGGTCGATCAACAGCGGCAGATCTTCCAGACGCTCTCGCAAGGGCAGAATATCCACCATATGGCTGGAAAGACGGAAAAAAAGATCCGGTCGGAAGGTGCCTTTCTGCATCTCCTGTCGCAAATCCTTGTTGGTGGCCGCAATGATCCGCGCCTGCGAAGTACGCGGCACATCCGAGCCCAAGGGATAATACTGACCGTCCTGGATCAAACGCAGCAACTTGACCTGCGTCGAAGGGGGTAAATCGCCAATTTCATCCAAAAAGAGGGTGCCATCCCGCGCCTGAGCGATCAAACCCAAACGCTCGGTGGAGGCCCCGGTATAGGCCCCGCGCACATGGCCGAACAGGGTGTCGGAAAACATCACATCATCCAGACCCGCCACGTTGATCGAAACCATTTTTCCCGATCTGCCACTGGCTTTGTGGGCTGAGGTGGCAATCAACTCTTTACCCACACCGGTCTCCCCGGTGATCAGAATGGGCTCGGTGGAGTGGGCGACCGCCTCCAGATATTGGAAAATGGTCAACATCATGCGGTTTTTCGTCAGGATGGCAGAAAAACAATCCGGGTTGCGCAACTGCCCGGAAAAGATCACCTGCCGCAAGGTTCCCACATGCTGACGCAACGCGGAAAGTTCCAAGGCCCGGCGCACTGTCGCAATAAAACGGCTCTCCTCCACCGGTTTGATCAAATAATCAAAGGCCCCCTGTTTCATGCAGGAAACCGCCCACTCCACATCCTGCGATGCCGTCACCACCACCACCGGAATCTCTGGACGCAACGCCACAATCTGCTTGAGCAGTTCCGATCCAGGCAGGTGTGGCATGATCAAATCCAGCAAAATCATCCCAACCTGGTGCTGTTCCAACCAGGGAATCACCTGTCGTGGATCCGAAAAAGTAACCGACGGCGCGATGCCATGGCTCTCCAACAGATAACTGCTGCTAAAAAGAATATCCTCCTCGTCATCCACCAGGACGACCGAGACATGTTCCCCAGGCGACTGCGCGTCAAACATGCCCACTCCTTTCATTGCCGTGCGCCCGCACAGAACGTGCGCGGGGAGCGCGAGGACGCCCCTCCTCCACGCGATCCAATGGCAACAAAATGGTAAACTGCGCCCCCTCACCCGGCTTGGAATAGAGTTGAATCGAACCCCGATGGTTGGTCACAATCTCCTGCACCAAAGACAACCCCAACCCGGTTCCACCACGGTCTGATCGGGTGGTAAAAAAAGGGTCAAACACAAATGGCTGTACATTCGGATCGATGCCACACCCTTCATCTTCCACCATGATCCGCACCATGCCATCCACACAATCCGCCTGCAGCCACACTGCCTTGGAGCGTTCCGGCAAAGCAAAGAGTGCATTCATGACCAGATTGATGACCACCTGTTCCAACTGCTGAAAATTGCCCCAGACCAACAACAGACCATCTTCTGTCGCTCCACCGTCAATCTTGACGGTAAAATGGTCGGTATGGCGCTTAACTTGATGTTCCAGCAAGGTAACGGCTGCCCGAACAACCTCTCCCACATCGACAAAATGGCCCATGCTGCCCATGTCATCACGGGCCAAGGCTTTCAGGCTTTCGATAATCTTACTGATGCGCTCAGCTCCGTTGCTGATGCCACTCAACAGGCGTGGAATGGCCTCCACGGCCCGATGAAAAGGTACCCCTGCCAAACTGAATTCTCGCACTGTTTGGTGGTAGTCCTGTAACACTTCCAGGGCGTCATGCCAACTGCGCTTCAGTAACGAAACATTGAAGGTCACGGCATTGTTGGGATTGTTAATCTCGTGGGCAATACCGGCTGCCAGGGTACCCATGGATGCCAGGCGGGCATTGCGCAATGCTTTCAGTTCCAGGGTTCGTCGTTCGCTGACATTGGTAAACAACACCATCGTCTCTATCAGGTGGTTTTCTCGGCGAATGGGCGCAATACGCACCTCCCACCAATAAAATTTGCCCACCTGATGCGAGAACTGTTGTGGCTGGCCAGTCTGCAAAACCATCCCGACTGCCGATTGACACACATCCAATAACTCTTGCGGCAAGATGGAGACAAAATGTTTACCGGTGGCGGGGGAAGAGATCCTGTTCTTCTCACCCAGAATCGGCAGTTCCCGATTGATGGCCCGTACCAGACCATCCCGATCGACAATGAGGATGGTATCCGGTGACTGCTCAAAAAAAACCCGTAACGTGGTCTCCGATTTGGCCAGTTCCTCATACAACGCGGTCCGTTCGATCAGGGAACGCCGAGTCCAATAAAAAAAGTAGGTTGTCACAAAAGTGAGCAGCAGACCGACCAGCAACGCCGCAGAGGGCGCGTGCGAAAAACCTTCGGCGCTGCGAAATTGCGGCGTTGCCGCACAGGTAATCGACCATACCCGGTCGGCAACCTGAAAATACTCGGACAGATAAAGGGTTTGCCTGCGGCGCCACTCCTGCCAGTTAGTGGCCATCACCCCTTCATGGTGGGCACTCCCCAGACGACTGGCATAAAAATCCAAAAATTGCGGTTCGTGCGGTATGGTCATGTCCTGCAGCAGGAACTCCACCCCGCGTGGCTCCAAGATGCTGATGGAAAGGTTGGCCAATTGTGAAATATCGATCGTCCCGACCACCAACCCCAGCAACGAACTACCGTCCGAACTCCTGTCGCCCACGAACAGATGCGGCGACAATACCGGCACCACAATGTAGACCTTAACCGCGTTGCCCTCCCCATACCGGGAGAGTTGAAAACTGGCGGTCATGCGTCGCAACGTGCGGGCTCTCTGCAGGCTCTCTTGGATCGCACCACTCTGCAGATCGGCCTCACCCTCCACCGACACCGCTACACCCTTCTCCGGCAACCAACTTAAGGAGGAGAGCCAGGGATGATCAAACAATAATTTTTGATAGAATGAGCGCAGACGCACCAAATCCAGTACTTCGGCATTTTCCACAAAGTTGCCCGATAACTGTATCGCGTCTACTGCTGAAGTGATGCCACGCTGGAAAATCCGATTGCGGTTCTGGGCAACCCAATTGAATTCCACTTGATGATACAGGGCCAACTGCCGATCCATCATCCGCCATGCTGCAAAGGAGGCCACCACCCCAAGTACCAGCACCAGCAGGGTCACCAAATGGCGATCCGGGCTGATTAAACGCTTGAGCAGCCCAGAGATAGAGTGCAATGCTTCCCCCATGCGCATCGATATCCGTTCGTTGGGAGGCCCATACCAAGTTTCCGCAGAGTTCTGACAACTCATGCAACGGGTGAACTGTACACCGGGAGCGACGTTTCGTCAATTTGACCTAAAAAATCCGCAAGAGCAGATCCGTCTGCTCCTGCGGACACTAAAAACCACTTTTATACCTGCACCATGATATCGTACAGCACGGTTCCTGCCACCGCCACTTCATCGCCTAGGTTGGACAAATGGCGATACAATTCACGATGACGAAACAGTTCCAGGGTATTGCTCAACAAGCGCAGTTCCACATCCCCTTCGCCGCTGCCGGCCACCTGCTGGGCCCGCGCCTGACCATCCAATAGCGACGCCAAGGCTTGCCGATAGTAGGTCTCCACATCGTGCTCCGACTGTTGCACCATGCGCTCTTCGTCCACCGCCCCCAAGGGGTCAAACGACAACTTGACATAACCCCGGTGCAGGGCATCCGTGCCCCGTTTCAGGATCTTGACCATCTCCACCATATGCGGCGTCGGCGCCAGTTGCAACGCCTCCACCTCCCGCACGGTGGTCTTGGCATAGTTGAGAACCATGTCAATCGAGGTAATGGCCCGGTAGAGATCTTCCCGGTCCAAAGGGGTGGCAAACGCCTTGGCCAGAATGGCAAAGTTACGGGCCTGGACAATATCGCCCTGTTTTTCCAGCTCTCGCACCAAGTTCCCTTTCTCCGGGTCACCGCTCTCCACGAAAGCCAGCAACGCTTCCATACACTGCGACATCACTTCACACTGATCGATCAGCAAGGCAAAAAAATCGGGCGTCTTGGGAAAGACATTTTCCATCAAGCGGACCCAGAACGACGGATGGGGGGTATTGACCTCCAAACGGGCTCTGGCCTTGCCACTTAACTGTTCTTCGCTCATCGGTGCTCTCCTTAAGAGACCTGAACCACAATATCGTGCAAAACCGATCCGGCCTTGGCAATCTGATCCCCGGCATTGGACAGATGACGATACAGTTCGCGCCGTTTGAAGATCTCGGTAACGCTGGCCATCATGCCACACCTGCCTGGATCGGAACTGCTCAATTTCATTTTTTCCAGATGCATCTCTGGTTGAAAAAGAGTGCTCAGGGCTTTGCGATAGGCTTTTTCCACGTTGCGTTCTGATTTGCGCACTGCCAAGGCATCATCCTCGGCAATGGCCGGGTTGGTACCCAGTTTGGCAAAACCCAATTTCAGGGCATCCGTACCCTCACTGAGAATCCGTGCCATATCCATCATGTGCTGATCCGGTGTCAGCTTGAAGAAACCGATCTCCTGAATGGTGGTATTGGCGTAGTGCAACACCGTATCGATGGCCGTGATGGCCCGATAGATATCCTCCCGATCCATGGGAGTGGCAAAAGACTTGTTCAACACATACATGCTGCGATTCTTTACTTCGGTACCTTTTTTCTCCAAATCGGCGATCACGGCACCCTTGCTCTGATCACCGCCCATGAACTCCACCAAGGCTTCCATCGCCTCGGATACCAAGGAGCACTGCTCATTGATCAACGTATAAAAATCGGGAACCCGTGGATACACATTGGCCAAAATTTTAGCTGCCATAGGGGAACTGCCGCTCATTTGCATACCTCCACATCGCTTGGGGCCAAGATGGCCCACTCGGTTAACGCATCCGCACAGTCGAAACAGGACCAGATCAATGCCTGAAGCATTAACCGGTGATCAGTTTGACTAGGTAATAGGTCAAAATGGCGACCAGCGCCGATCCCGGAATGGTGATCAGCCAGGTGCTGACAATCTCTTTGGCCTTGGCCCAGCGCACTGCTTTGGGGCGCTCGGAAGAACCAATTCCCATGATTGCCGAACTCACCACGTGGGTCGTGGAAACGGGGGCACCAAACACCGAGGCCGACAAAATCAGTATCCCGGAGGTCAACTGGGTATCCAGAGCGTGCAATGGACGCACTTTGTAGATACCAAACCCCACCGTGCGCACGATCCGCCAACCACCGGAAAGGATACCCAGGGTGATGGCAACGGCACAGGACATAATCACCCAACCGGGTACGACAAACTTGTCCACAAAGCCACCCAGGACCAGAACCAGGGTGATGATACCCATACTTTTTTGTGCATCATTGGCCCCGTGCGAAAAGGCCAACCCCGCCGCCGTAACAAACTGAAACCGTTTCAGCCAACGGTTGGCGGAAGGCTCCTCATTGCGCAGCAGCCAGCGCATGCCTCTGTGAATAAGAAATCCAGCCCAGAAGCCCAACACAGGGGAGACGATCAACGACAACAAGATTTTGACAAAACCAGTAAACTTGCCATGGGCCAGTTCACTGAAGCCCCAGATTACATTCTGCGAACCTGCAGAGACCACCACGGCCCCGATCAGTCCACCCACCAGCGCATGGGATGAGGACGAAGGAATGCCATACCACCAAGTCGCCATGTTCCAGAAAATGGCGCCCCAGATACCGCACAACACGATAGTCAGGGATATGGTGGGGGGCACATCGCCCAGCGTGATGAATTTGCCAATGGTATTGGCAACGGCCGTACCTCCCAGCAACGGACCCAACAGTTCAAAAGTACCGACAACGATCACCGACTGAATCGGCGTCATGGCGCGGGAGGCAATAATGGTTCCGATAATATTGGCAGCATCGTGAAAGCCGTTGGTGTAATCGAAAATAAGTACGATCACCACGGCAGTCACTGCCAGGGTAAAAAGTGTATCCATAGGTTTTTAATTCTCTCCGATGACCACGTTGGACAAATAGGAGTCGTCGCAAACGCATGTGCGATGCTTAACTGGTTTACTACCGAACGGCGCGCCTCGTTCTGGATTCGACAGTTCCTGCTTAGCTCTCCGCATCTTGTGTTGCGCACACCCCGCAACGGAACGATTCGCGGAGTATAGCGCTACAATCTGTTGCCTTGGAAGGGTTATTCTATGTTTGTCGCAAAAATAGTTTGGATTATTGTGACGAAATTGAGGAAAAATCGGACAATTTTATTTCATAATGTACTGTTTATATTATATTTTTTTATTTTATATACACTACGTCACGAATGTCACTTTTGCGATTTATTGCCAATCTCCATCTTCGCCACCCGACCTGCCGGTTGCAGCGGAGAGTGTGTGCATTGACCCACTGCAATTGGGTCATATGACGCACGAAGCGCGTGAAATCACACAGTTCAGCCAAGTCATAACAAATATTTATCCAACAAACATTGACTGAATTGACTGGTGCAAAAATTGCTTCCATGGGCAATTCAGCGGCTAGAGCTCTTGACAGTTGGGTGCGCTTGGCTCTGTATGGGGTAGCGGAGTGTCGATTGTTTTTCTGGTGTACGGAGTTTTGGCCGGATGAACCCTGAAAACCTGATGGTTGCCCTGCCCCATGCTTCTGACGCAACCGGGGAGCACTGGTTGCGGGATCTTGCTGCGGATGAGCCGGTTGTGTTGAACAGCTACCGTCCGTCGCACGCCTCGGCACTGATGATCGCCTTTGTTGTCCATCTGATTTTTTTTACGTTGCTCTGGTGGCACTGGCTGCCCGCATCCTTGAGCAGCCCCCCCATGGTGGTCATGGAGGTATTTTTGCTGCCTGCCGCCTTGGCGGAGACGACGCCGACGGCTGCAGCACCGCCAGCACCAGTGGTGGAACCGGAAGCAGGGTTGGAACCGGTAACGGAGCTGGCGGCCAACCCAGAACCGGTGACCGAACCGCCTCCGCCACCCAAGCCGGAAGCGGTTGCGCCCGCCCCTGCTGCCAAACCGTTGCCGCCCAAAGCAGCGCTCAAACGGGCAACGCCGCGCCAGAAAGCAGCTGCACCCTCTGCTGCAGAGCGCAGCGAGCCCACGCAAAGCAGTGTTGTGCATGCCGTGTTTACGGAAAACAGTGAACCACAAACGGCTGTCCAGGCACCACCGACCCCTGTACGACCGGACACCCCCCCGCTGAGCCAAGCCACTTATCTGGACAATCCCAAGCCGCTTTATCCCTCTTTTGCCCGACGACAGGGACGGCAGGGCACGGTTTTCTTGCTGGTCGTGGTCACAGAAACTGGACAACCGGAAGCGGTGCGCATTAAACAGAGCAGCGGTTCAGAATTGCTGGATCAGGCGGCGGTGCAGGCGGTGCAACAGTGGCGTTTCGTGCCAGCCTACCGGCAAGGCAAGGCGGTACGGGAAACGGTGGAGATTCCTATCCGGTTTCAGTTGAGTGACTCTTAAAATCAGAATATCTTATCAATTCCGCTCATATGCTGACCATCAATTCATTATATTGTCTCCACCCGGTTAATTTTTTGTTGACGCAACCGATACAAAACAAAGAATCCTACCATTTTTTCTTGCTGCGCAGGTACATACGTAAAGCAATCGAGCAACTGTTGATCAGCAACACGATGCCAAACAACACCAGAGCCACGCCAAAGGGAATCTCTTCCGGCACCTCCGGCACCTGGGTCGTGATGGTGAACAGATGCAGGGCCAGGGCCATGGTCTGGTCCATGATGCTGGTGGGCAGATAGGGCAGAAAAAAGGCTGCTCCGGTAAACATGATCGGGGCGGTCTCCCCGGCAGCACGGGAAACCTGCAGAATGATGCCGGTCAAAATTCCGGTCAAAGCGTTGGGCAACACCACATGGCGAATGGTCTGCCAGCGGGTGGCCCCCATGTTCCAGCACGCCTCCCGAAACGCTTGCGGTACCGCCTGCAACGACTCCCAGGAGGAGACGATGACCACCGGCAAGGTCATCACCGCCAAGGTCAAGCTGGCGGCCAATATACTGGTTCCCAGGCGAAAAAAGGCCACAAAAGCCCCCCAACCAGACGAGGCGTGGACGATGGAGGGCACCCCAGCCAGGTTGATGGTGGCCAGGTTGATCATCCGGGTCAACCAATGGTCCTGACGGGCGTATTCACTGAGATAAATGGCGGCCGCCACACCCAAAGGGACCGATGCCAGCAGGGAGACGGCCACCAGCCAGATGGTTCCCAACAAGGCGGGCAAAATCCCCCCGGCAGTCATACCGTTGCTGGGAAAGGTGGTCAAAAAGGCCCAACTGAGGGCGGGCGCCCCTTTTTGCACCAGAATAAAAATGATCAGCACCACCGGGATGACCAACAGTGCGGCCATGCAACCGAACAGGATCATGAATAGGCGTTGCACCTGTTGATTGTGCCGATTGATGGGTTGCGCCTGAAAGTGTGCCAAAGTGTGGGCAGAAGCGTGCTCCATGCGGTTCTCACTGGTTTCGGATGCCGCGCACAACGAGATCGGCAATCATGTTAATAAAAAAGGTGATGCTGAACAGAAAGATACCGATGGCAAACAGCGCCTGATAGTGGTCGGAACCCACCGGTGTTTCCCCCAATTCCGCCGCGATGGTGGCTGTCAGGGCACGGATGGAGTCAAAGACCGAGCCAGGAATCACCAGAGCATGACCGCTGGCCATCAAGACCGCCATGGTTTCGCCGAAGGCCCGACCAACACCGAGCAGGGCCGCCGACAATAGCCCGTTTTTGGCTGCGGGCAGTACCACCTGATAGATCACCTGCCAGCGGGTTGCGCCCAAGGCTTCGGCAGCCTCCCGGTAGGTATCTGGCACCGCCTTCAGGGCATCTTCGGCAATGGAGGTGATGATCGGGGCGGCCATCAGGCCCAGAATCAGACCGGCATTGAGCACATTCAGGCCAATGGGGACATCGAACAGTTCGATAATCAAGGGATTGATGATCATCAGCCCGATAAAGCCCCACACCACGGAGGGGATGGCGGCCAACAGTTCGATGGTCACTTTCAGCCACTCACGCGTTTTACCCTGGGCAAATTCGGCGATAAAAATGGCGGCACCAAAAGAGAAGGGCAGCGCCACTGCCATGGCAATCAGCGTGACCGCTGCTGTCCCAGCCACCATGGCCAACGTTCCATACGTGGCATGAATGGCCGAAGTGGGCCGCCATTTCGGCGAGAGAAAAAATTCTGCCCACTCCAATTGGTGTACGATAAAGCCCGCTCCCTCCTTGAAAACAAAAATAAAAATGCCCAAAACGAATACAATGGCCGAAATGCCACACACAAACATCAACAACCGAAAAAACTGATCGATATACCAATCCCGGTTGCGGCCATCGCCGCTGGCTGTCAGCCCAGGTTGCACGCTTGGTGCGTGTTCCATGTCATGCCCCCTCCTCGCCCACCAGAATGGCCATCAACTCGGCCAGATGCACCACCAACGCCTGATGCATGGTGTCGATGGCGCCACCGTCCTGCTGTGCGGACAACTGGCCGATGGGCCACTCCAGCACGGTGCAGTGAAAGGGGATCGTCAAACCATACGGGGTGATGGGACCATTCAGGCTGATCAAAACATGCAGGTCGTGGAGTTCCGGCAACAGCTGCAACAAGGCGTTGCCGGTCACGCCCGGCAGCGAAAACCCATGTTGCTCCATAAATTGGCGCATATCGGGATGAAACGGTGTCCCCGGGTGCAGGGCGGCGCTGCGAAAACGGGCCACCTCGCCATAGCCTTTGCGGGCCAAACACTCCGCCATGGTACTCAGGGAGCCATTGCCACTGTCCAGAAAGGCAATTTCATGCAGTCGCACCGGCACGCTCTCTCCGGCCAGAATGAACAACACCGCCTCGCAGATATTGGTCGCACGGTTGGCAACCCGCTCCAGCATGTAGGCAATGCTGTGGAGATCGAGCAATCGAATGGCGGTCTCGCGCCCTCCTTCGCCCAGACAAGAGACGGTGAGATCTTCATAGAGGCGGTGCAGATCCTGCCCCACCTGTCTGGAAGCGTGCAGCATGCTGCGCGCCAGGGCGACATCCTCCTTGGCAAAAGCAGCCAGACTTTTGTGCAAAATTTCCTGAGCGTGCTGTCCCATCTC
Organism: Magnetococcales bacterium; assembly: GCA_002753095.1. Classification (GTDB taxonomy): domain Bacteria; phylum Pseudomonadota; class Magnetococcia; order Magnetococcales; family Magnetaquicoccaceae; genus Magnetaquicoccus. The sequence goes on along the minus strand of PDZU01000038.1, from coordinate 3,339 downwards.
CTGCAAATCCCGCTGCAGAATACCGCTTGGGATGGTGTGCATATGGATGGTCTCTCTGGCAATGGTGCGGGCATAATCCCCCACCCGCTCCAACTCCAGGATCATCTGCATCACCGAGGTGACCAGGCGCAGATGGCCTGCGCTGGGCAGGTGACGGGCAATGAAGGAGTGACACTGTTTGTTGAGCCGCAAGCAGTGGCGATTGATGGGAAAATCCCGCAGTACAGTCAGGTGGGCCAGCGCATAATCGCCCTGCAACAACGCCTGCAGACTATCGGCCAGGGCGCGACTGACCATCTCGCCCAAAGTGAGGATCTCGCCACGAATCGAGGTGATGTCATTCTGCAATTTTTGTTCATAGACAGGCATGGCGCGCTCCAGGGCGATGGTCAAGGCAGGGGTTTATCCAAAATACGGCACAGTGTGCGGGTCAGACCGTCATGGCGGACAGTGTACGGCCCGCACCGGGGCATAGCCCTTCTTGCCGACCAGACACTGGCCGGCGGGGGAGATGACCCAATCCAGATAGGCTTTGATGGCGCCGCTGGGCTCGCCATTGGTATACATGAAAAGCGGGCGAGAGATGGGATAGCTTTTGTCCACGGCGCTGCTCACCGTGGGGGCAACGGCGGGCGTGTGTGCGTCCCGTTTGATGGGCAACATTCTGGTGGTTTTGCTCGCATAGGCCATGCCGCTGTAACCGATGGCGCATGGGGTTTTGCTGACCAGATCCACCACATCCTTGGAGCCATGCATATCATGGGTGCCCAACAAGAAATCGTTTTTTTTCAACACCGCCTCACGAAAATATTCATAGGTGCCGGAGTTGTTCTGGCGCGACAGCAGAATGATTTTCTGCTTTTGGCAGCCGGGCACCTGCACCCCCAGTTGCGGCCACTGCTTGATGTCGGCCCCATCGCCATACATGCGCGCCAACTGGGCCAGAGAGATCTCTGCGAGCGGATTGTTTTTGTGGACAAACACCCCCAGGGCATCATAGCCGATGATCAACTCGCGCGGGTGAACCCCATTCTTGGCGGCCATACGGCTCTCTTTTTCTTCGATTACCCGGCTGGCGTTGGCAATGTGGACGGTGCCATTGATCATGGCAGCGATGCCGGTACCGCTCCCGCCCCCGGTCACCGCGATGGCCACCTCCGGTTGAACCTGGCGATAGGCTTCGGCCAGAGACTGGGCCACGTTGACCAGGGTATCGGAACCCTTGTTCTGGATCATGACTGTCGCCCCCAGCGGATGGCTCACCGCCCAGGTGGCCACAGCCAGCAATAACACCCTGTTTTGTCTTTTCATCTGTTTTCCCGAACAATTTTGCCACTCAAGCAGGGGCAAGGACAGACATTAAATAACACAGAGTTGGGAAATACAATCCCGGACTGATGCACCCGGATCATTTTTCCTGCCCTGTTCTATCAGAACCTTTGACCGGACAGGCACAACGGCCTACCATGAAGAGGGTGTCCATTTTGCGGGGAGCAGATCAGTATGAAGAAAAAGCACAAGAAAAACAGAGGTGACCGGGAAAACGCCGCCAGGGAGATTCTGCTTGCGGTGGATAACCAGTTGCATAGTCCCGACATGCCTGAGGTCAAAGCCACCTACGAGCGCATGCTCTCTCTGGGGTACGACGATGAGGATGCCCGCAAGTTGATCGGCTCGGCACTGGCCTGCGAAATTTTTCTGATACTCGCAGAAAACCAAGAGTTTGACCGGGATCGCTACAGGGCGACCCTGGACATGCTGCCGGAATTGCCAGAGTAGAACGACTTGACTTGGGTGTACCACATTATCCAATCCCAACACCACCACCAACAACCGGCCATCGCTGCGGATCAACGAATCGTGAACCCCTTTAACCCCATCCCATTACACACAAGTCGGCGCCATGTTTTGCAACGATTCATTTCACTGTGCGTTCTCGTTTTTGCGCCAGAAAAAGTTTTAGCAATTTCAAATTGTTGTACAGATGTGTATAATGGAATGCGTTTTATCGGGTCTATTTTTCGGGCACGCGTATTTTGGCCGATTTGGACACCCCCAGTCTAGAGCTTGCCCAATTGGGTTTCCATTCGTGGTATTTTGTAACGATTACTATTTCCTGTTGACTGTCTTAAGGTGACCCCATGTTCAGTAATTATTTCAGCATTATTTCTACGACTGTCAAAAATATCCTTATCGTTTCTTCTGAAGTGGAGAATATAGCTCCCTCTTTGAAGTCGCACTTTCCTGATGCAGAATATACCTGTATAGACTTGGCTTCTGACGCTGATTCTATTCCAGATATTGTCGCGGTTAATTCTTCCGGGGTCTCAGTCCAAATCAGGAACCAAAAATATGACTGTATTATTATGAGGGCGTTGGAACGCCTCTATACCCCATCCCCTGTATTCAAGGATTTGGCGTCACTTATCTCTGAAAACGGTAAATTATTTTGTTCCGTCAAAAATATGCAATATTCCGGTATCATTGAGCCATTACTGATTGGTGATTTCGAGTACAGCGAAACACGGCTAATCAATCACAATCAAATGCGCTTTTATACCTATTCCAGTTTTATTAAACTTATATTGGATTCTGGTTGGCTTATCGGCAGGTTTTGCCACTCGTCGACAGAGTTTAATGGTGATCTAGCTGATAGACTCAGGGAGTATTTTAAATCAAAGAAGATGAATGAAAACCTCCTGATGGCGTATCTCTCTATTTACGAGTTCTTCTTTGAATGCACTCTCAATAATGATTATTTCGCTGGGTTGCCATCACCGACCCCGATTACATTTATTGTTGCTGTAAATAATGAACGTATTTTCAAGGAGTATCTGCTCGCTTCTCCGGTCTTCCGTAAAGGGCATCCCCATCAACTGGTTCCGGTAAAAGAAGCATCCTCCGCCGCCAGCGCACTGCATACTGGCATCCATTATGCTGTCAACGATTGTATCGTCTGGGTTCATCAGGATGTTTATTTGCCGGAAAATTGGGATCGCATTTTTTGTCATAAAATCAGGGAAATCGAACACAAACATAGTGATGTGGGGATCTTTGGAGTTTTTGGTGTCAACTCTGCAGGCGAGAACCCGGTGTACAGCGGATATGTGGTAGATCGGATTATTTTTCACAACAGTAAACGGTTTCCCTTTGAAGTACATTCGGTAGATGAATGTCTGTTTTCCTTTCGTAAGAGTGAGTATCCAGGCACGGATCCAAACGAATTAAGGCTTTTTGCGTCGCTTGCCGACGCAAAAACTTGGTTGGACTGAACGCGGAGAGTCGATCAGCCCGAGGACACATTATATGGAAATTTCAGATCGACAACGACTTTGAAAT
>PDZU01000137.1 GCA_002753095.1 Magnetococcales bacterium | reverse complement strand
AGAGGCTTTGTGCGGGCCCAGACCATGCTGGAAGCTGCGCAAGGTACCTTGCTGGACCGTTTCCGCTGAAAGGGTTTGATATGATGCCACCTTGGCCGTATTCACCCTCTTCTACTGAAATGCCGCGTGACGCAGGCCCCGTTCTGGGCCGCTTTGTATTGTTTTTCGGTATGGTTTGTGGCGTCCACCTGCTTGCCCAGGATGGTCATGCGGCCTCGGAGGTTGCCGCCCAGAGCTTTTCTGCCCCTGGGGTAACGCAGGCCATGCGGGACATCAAACTGAGTATGACCGTGGTTGGTCGCATTGAAGGGTTGCTGGTCACGGAGGGGCAGCGGGTGCATCGCGATGCGTTGCTGCTGCATCTGGATCGCAGGCTGGAAGAGTTGGAGGTGCAACGCCGCAAATTGTTGTTGGCGGACACGGTGCGCATAGAGGAGCTGCGCAGCAAGGAAAAAAAACTTTCCGAACAGGTCAACTCCTTGCGTCATTTGATTGGTTCCGGGGGGGTGTCGCGCAAACAGTTTGAAGATGAGGAGCTGGCCTTGGCGGCTGTCATCTCCGAACGCAAGACTCTGGAAGTGGCCAAACGTCGGGAGCAGGTTGAGTTGGACGTGGCCATGGAATCCTTCGAGCGCCGTCATCTGCGTGCCCCGATGGACGGGGTGGTCACCAAGGTGCTGTTGCATGTTGGGGAGAGTGTGGCGGCCAATGAACCGGTTTTGCACCTGGTGGATGTCAGTCGGGTACGCTTCCTGGGTACGGTGCCAGCCCAGGTGGGAGCGCAGTTGCAGGAGGGGCGCACAGTGACCATCCAGCTTGTGCTGAATGATCCGAATGATAAAACCCTGTTGCGTCAGGCGGTCATCGTCTTTGTCTCGCCTGTTACCGATGCTGCCAGTGGTCTGGTGGAGGTGATTGCTGAATTCGATAACCTGGACGGGTCGGTCAAACCCGGTATTTCTGGACGCATGCTGTTCTAAAGGATTGGGTTGAACACGGTGGCCGAACTCCTGCAAACGACTGCATCTTCTGCACAGATTGGGGCCGTTTTGGCGGCTCTGGCCGGCTTTGAGGGCGCTGCCGAGCTGTTTTGGTCGCTGTATCTGCAGACGGTGGGGCAGGTTTTGGGGGCGCGGCGCGTCCTGCTGCTCAGTGCGGCGGTGGGGCACCCCTGGCGGGCGCGGCTGCAGTGGCCGACCCAGGGTGGTGAGATGCCGGATGATCCAGATTGGGCCTTGCGTTTGTTGGCAAACAGTCAGGGTGCTGCCGTATTCGTTGATCGGCATGGGGAGAATCGGCTCGCCTTGGCCATGCAACCGACCGGGGTGACGGGTGGCGAAGGTCAGGTATTGGCCGTGGTGGTGCTTGAGGTTGCAGTTGAGGTGTGGCAGGTGTCTGCTTTGGAGCACTGGGCCTTGCTGGCTGCAGCGATTCCTGGGCAATACATGCAGCTCGCCCTGGTTCGGGCGCAACGGTTGGAGTCTGCCGCAACCGGTGCGCCAACAGCAGCGCAAGAGGCTGAACATGCGCCGCAGGATAGCACCGTTGTGGCAGGCGTGCAGCAGCAGGCCAGCCGTCTGCACGACATCCTGAACCTTGGCATCAAGCTCAGTCAGGAGACAGCTTTTTTTCAGGCTGTCATGGTGCTGTGCAACGAATTGGCCTTGCGCTATGCGTGCGAGCGCGTCTCCCTGGGCTGGTTGAGCGGTTCTGCCATTCGTCTGGTGGCCATGAGCCATGTCGAAAATTTTGATGCCAGTTCCACGGCGGCGGGTCTGCTGGAAGCGGCTTTGGAAGAGGCTCTGGAGCAGGAATCTTTGCTGGCCTATCCGGCCCCTCCAGAGACCCACGCCGTGTTGCGCGCCCATCGGGCCTATGCAGAGAGTCTGGGGCAGACCTGCCTGAATACCATTCCGTTGGCGAGCGGGGAACAGGTGTTCGCTGTGCTTTGCCTGGAACGGAAGAGCGCTCTCCTGGGTGAGGCCGATTTATGGGAACTGGCCCTGTTGGGGGAGTCCGTGACACCCTGGTTGGCAGAGTTGCGAACCAAGGATCGCTGGTTTTTGGCCCGCTGGTGGGATGATCTCCGGGGGTATATCAAGATTGTTACTGGTCCGCATCATCTGGCCTGGAAGGTGGCGGGTGTTGGCACGCTTCTGGTTGTGGCGTTGCTGTCGTTCCTGCCCTGGGCCTACCGGGTCGATGCAACCCTGAACGTGCGCAGCCAGGGTCTGTTGTTCATGCCTGCGCCGTTTGACGGTTATCTGCGCCAAGTATATGTGGATATTGGCGATCAGGTTGCGGCAGGGGCAACGCTCGTGCAACTGGATACCCGCGATTTGTTGATCGAAGAGTCGATGGCTGAGGCCGATCTGGTGCGTTTTACCCGTGAAGCGGAAAAGGCCCAGGCGGGCCGGTTGCTGGCAGAGATGCAAATTGCCCTGGCGCGACAACAACAATCAGCCGCCAAGTTGGAGCTGATTCGCTACCAGTTGCAGAATGCACAGGTCAAGGCACCCTATGCCGGCGTGGTGATCGAAGGGGAACTCAAGAAAAATCTGGGGGCTCCCGTGCGCAAGGGTGACCTGCTGCTCAAGCTGGCGCAAACCACTGAAACCTACCTCGAACTGGAGATAGACCAAGCCTATATTCACGAGGTAACTGTCGGTATGGCGGGTGAATTTGCGCTGGTTGGTCGTCCCGATGAACGGTATCAGATCACCGTCGCGCGGATTGATCCGGCGGCCATCACCAAGGAGGGCAAGACGGTTTACCTGGCACGTGCAACGGTCATGGGCAATCTCAAACCTGGGTGGCGGCCCGGCATGGGTGGTGCGGCCAAACTGGCTGCCGGTGATCGCCCATTGATCTGGGTCTTGACCCAACGCACGGTCCGTTTTCTGCGGGAGTTTTTCTGGCTATGAACCTGGAAAATGCGGGCGGAAAAATTTTTAGCGATGCCTGGCATCGGGTAGCCAGTGTGCATGTACAGTTGCGCAGCAGCGTTGTTGCCCACCGTCAATATTTTCGGGGCGAACCCTGGGTGCTGCTGCGCGACAAGTTCAGCAATGATTGGTTTCGCATTGCGCCGGATGCGTATGCTTTTTTGTGCCGTCTGGACAATGGCCAGTCGGTTGATGCAGCCTGGAACGAATCGTTGAGCGACGATGCAAAACGGGCCTTGACCCAGGAAGAGGTGGTGCAGCTTCTTGGTCAGTTGAACTTGGCGAACCTGTTGCAGTATGACCGCAGCGATTCGGCAGCCAGCCTGTTCGAGCGCATGAACAAGCGCAAGAAGAGCGAGACCAAGGCGCTCCTGATGGGTTTTTTGTCGCTCAAGATACCGCTGTACGATCCAGATCGCCTGCTTGAAAAAGCCATGCCCTTGATCCGGTGGATTTATGGTCCCGTTGGTCTGATGCTGTACATTATGCTGTTGTTGGCCGGTGGCAATGCCTTGATGGAGGAGTCCTACCGACTATTTGAGCAAGGTTCCGGCCTGCTGGCGCCCTCCAACCTGGGTTTGCTGTACATCGGTTTTTTGATTGCCAAATTGCTGCATGAGTTCAGCCACGCGGCGGTGTGCAAGCGTTTTGGCGGCGAGGTACACAAACTGGGCGTCATGCTGCTGATTTTTGCACCCATGCCCTATGTGGATGCAACCTCTGCCTGGGGATTCAAACAACGCTCCAGGCGCATTCTGGTGAGTCTGGCCGGGGTGGGGGCGGAGTTGGCTTTTGCCGCCGTCGCTGCCTTGACCTGGGCCAATACCGCCCCTGGTACCCTCAATGCACTGGCCTACAATGTGATCTTTGTCGCCAGCGTCTCGACCGTGCTGTTCAACATGAACCCGTTGATGCGCTTTGACGGCTATCACATGCTGGTTGATGTGCTGGAAGTACCCAATCTTTTTCAGCGCTCCCGCGAACAACTGCGCTATCTGGGCGAACGTTTCATTCTGCAGTTGCCGCACGCCCAGTCTGCCGCACGCACCGTCACCGAACTCTGGTTGTTGCCCACTTTTGGTCTGCTCAGCATGGTCTATTGGCTCTTGCTGATGTGCAACATCATACTGTTCATCGCGGGCGAATACTTAGAGTTGGGCGTAGCCCTGGCGATTCTGCTGTTCTTCATGTCGTTGTTGCTGCCACTCTTCAAATTTATCATCTATCTGGCGCGCAGTCCGCAACTGGATCACCACCGTTCCCAGGCGGTGGGGATTTCGACGCTGCTCGCAGCGTCTGCCATGGTGCTGTTTGGCCTGCTGCCTGCCCCGGATCGTATCCGGGTGATGGGGGTGGTCCAGGCTGGCCAGTCGCGCCAGTTGCACGTGGAGAGCGAAGGTTTTTTTTCCGAGCTGTTGACCTCTCCGGGCACGGTTGTGCAAGCAGGACAGCCTTTGTTGCGTTTGCGCAATCCAGATCTGGAACTGGAAATTCGGGTGGCCAAGCTGCAACTCGCGCAACTGAAGGCCCAGGAAATTCAGGCGATTGCCGGGGCAGTGGCCGACCTGACGACCATCTATCGCCAGAAACAGGCGGCGGAAGAGAGTCTGGCGACTCTGTACGGGCGCCGGGAAGGGCTTCTGGTCGTTGCACCGGTGGCGGGGCTCTGGAGTGCCAGCGAACTGGATGCCAGTCGTGGTCAGTGGCTTGGTCGTGGCGCCTCTGCCGGTACCATCGTCAACCAGGATGATTGGCGTTTTGTCGCTGTTCTACCCCAGGTGGCCAGCCACGCCTTTGCGGACAGTATCCAGCGCACCGAGATCCGCTTGCGCGGCCAAGAGGCGCTCAACATTCTGGCCCAGTCAACGGTGGTCATGCCCTTTGAGCAGGGGCAGTTGCCTTCGCGGGCGCTGGGAATGGCTGGTGGTGGGGAAATTGCCGTCTCCAATACCGATGCCAGTGGTTTGACTGCCACGGAGTCCTTTTTTCGCATCGAGTCCGTGCTGTCTGTTGATCCACTCAGCCATGTCCGTTTGCAGCACGGTCATGTGGGTACGATGCGTTTGACCTTGTCGGATCGTCCGCTGTTTGCGCAGTGGGAGCGTCAATTACGTCAACTGTTTCAGCGCAGGTTTCGCGTATGAACGGTTCTTCTCTTTCTCTCCCCTTGCGACCACAAGCGCCGCTGTTGGCAACACCTCTGGAGCGTGTGACCTCTCTGCGGCCTTTGCGTCCCAGGGCCGAAGGGTTGGAGGTCTTGGCCCAGCAACTGATGGGCTACTGGCAGCGTTGGCGTTCACCAGTGGCTGAACTGGCACAACAGGGGCAGGCGTCGCTGCGGGCCTGTGACGCCCTGTCAATATGCACAGATGAGGCGTTGCAGGAGCGACTCAAGGCGTTGCGCAGTCAACTGCGTTTGGATCCGGTGACGGGCAAGGGTGTGCTGGTGCAGACCTTGGGATGTGTGGGACAGATGGCGTTGCGTCATCTGGGGCTCAAACCGTATCCGGTACAATTCATGGGGGCCTTGGCCCTGCATCGTGGTCTGTTGGCCGAGATGGCCACCGGCGAAGGCAAGACCCTCACCGTTGGTCTGGCTGGTGTGCTTGCCGGTTTTACCGGTCGGACCTGCCACATCATCACCGCCAACGATTATCTGGCGCAGCGGGATGCGCAAGAGATGGCGCGCCTGTATGACGCCTGCGATCTGAGCGTCTCCTCCATTGTGACAACCATGGAACAGCCTGAACGGGCGCTGCATTATGCTGCTGACGTGGTTTATCTCACGGCCAAGGAGTTGCTGGCGGACTATTTGCGGGATGAAATGGGTTCCGGTGCGCGCGGGCAGCGTCGGCAGGCGGCCTTCCAGGCTTGGCTCAATGGCGGGGCCGAGGCGCAAGCGTCGGGACGGGTGCTAGTGCGTGGTGTACACACAGCCATTGTCGATGAGGCGGACAGTATTCTGATCGATGAAGCGGTGACCCCTTTGATTCTCTCCGCCCCGCGCGAAAGCCGCAGTCTGGCCGAGGCGGTGCTGCTCGTCTCCCGATTGGCGGATACCTTGGTGGAGGGCGAGGATTAT
>PDZU01000136.1 GCA_002753095.1 Magnetococcales bacterium | reverse complement strand
CGCTCTTCCGATCTGGCGGATCATGCGCATGGCGAGGCGCAGTCAGCGCATGATCGTGCCGATGCGGCACATGACCGTGCGGATCAGGCCCGGGATGTGGCCGACAACGAGCGTGGCGAGGCGGATCATGCGCGTGGCCAAGCGGATCATGCGCATGGCGAGGCGCAGTCAGCGCATGATCGTGCCGATGCGGCGCATGATCATGCCGATTCCTCCCGTGATGTGGCAGATCGGGAGCGTTCGGAAGCAGATTCGGCGCATGATCGAGCCGACCATGCCCATGATTCTGCCGATGCCGCTCATGACCGTGCCGATTCGGCCCATGAGCGGGCGGATAGTGCCAGAGATGTGGCGGATCAGGAGCGTTCTCAAGCGGATCAGGCCCATGGGGAGGCGGACCGTGCCCACGATGTTGCGGATGCGGCGCATGCTCATGCGGACGCGCTCAATGGTCGGGAGCATGGTGGCAATCCAGACTATCACAGTGGACGTGGTGATCTGCATGCACCGGATGGTTGGGAAGCGGATGGTGGTTCGGTTGATCATCATGATCAGTATGGTGGGGATGATTTTGCTGATGTGGATGATCTGTTCACCTTCGACAGCGGGCATGAGGGTCACTTCCACGGTGTGGCTGGCGATTGGACCGACGCGGTGCAGCATGATGGTGACTTACATGGTTTTGGCCATCAGATGGATGGCAATGATTGGACTTCGGACAATCACGGTCACGATCAAGGTTCGCCGCAGCGCAGCAGTGACTACCATGATCTCACCAACGATACCAGTGGTGCCCAGGTGGAGCATGACACGGCCCATTTGGATGATTTTTCCAGTCACACCAATCATGACATGGGCTAGGCCAGTGCCAACAAGAAGTTCGTTTGAAACCGGGGGCCGAGAGGCCCCCATTTTTTTTATCTTTCCAAACAATTGCGGGGTCCAGCAGGGGCGATCAGCATCACCATATATTTCTTGATTGCTTCACTGTATTGCAGGGAGAGAAATTTTGGGCAAAAAAAAGCCCGCGCAGGGTGTTCGCGGGCTTAATGCGGCAGATTGGCTGGCGGACTAGGATTCGAACCTAGATCGGTGGAGTCAGAGTCCACAGTCCTGACCGTTGAACGATCCGCCAATGGCTAGGGGTTTTACACCGGATGGGAAGTTCTGTCAAGTCTCGTTGCTGCAGCAGGTCAGCTAAATTTTAATGGATTCCGATTTGGAATTGGTGCGGCGTGAGCAAATGTTGCGCATTTGCTCACGTAAAACGCCACACATTGCAAGCATGGCTTTGCCCTGTACCCAGCAGGGGCGATGATCGCCCCTGCACCCCACAACCGTTTTATGGTGCCCTAAAGCTGGTGGCAGGTTACTTTTGCATGTGGCCAATCGCTTCCTGGAGGCGTTGCAAGGATTTGTCTCGTCCCAACAGGAAGAGCGTGTCATGGATACCAGGGGAGGAGGCAGTACCGGTCAGGGCAACACGCACCGGTTGCGCCAATTTGCCCATCTCCATCTGCAGTTGGGCAACTACCTGCCGGAAGCATTGATCGATCACCTCCGCCTGCCACTCTTCCAACTGTGCCAGTGCCTGCTGTAATGTGATCAAAGCCTGGGGCGCGCAGGGGTAAAGATGCTTTTGCGCAGCCTTCTCATCATAGGGCAACACGGAGTCCACAAAAAGAAAGCGCACCTTCTCAGCCATTTCGACCATGGTTTTGGCGCGGGACTGAAACTCGGGGATAATGCGCAACAGACGTTCGGGCTCCACAACACCGAAGCCCAACATGTCCAATTGCTGGCTTAACGCAGGCAGAAGTTGCTCCGGGGTGGCGGTGCGAATGTGGTGCCCGTTGATCCAAAGCAGTTTATCCAGGTTGAAGATGGCGGCAGAACGGCCTACCTGACGAATGTCGAAAAGCTGCTGCATCTCCTGGCGGGTAAAAAGCTCCTGCTCGCCGTGCGACCACCCCAGACGGACCAGATAGTTGTTGAGCGCATCCGGCAGAAAACCATCCTCACGATACTGCAGCACCGAGACGGCGCCATGGCGTTTGGAAAGTTTGCTGCCATCGCTGCCGTGCAACAACGGCATATGGGCATACTCGGGGACCGGCCAACCCAGAGCCTGGAAAAGATGAATCTGTCGTGGGGTGTTGCTGATATGATCCTCACCCCGAATGACCAGAGTGATGCCCATGCTGTGATCGTCGACGACCACAGCCAGATTATAGGTGGGGGAACCGTCGGAACGTACCAGGATCAAATCGTCCAACTCGTCATTGGGGAAGCGAATGGTCTCCTGAATTTGATCCTCCCAGGCGGTGACCCCTTCGGTCGGGGTCTTGAAACGGATCACATAGGGCTGATCGGCAGGGAATGCACTGCGTGTGCGGCATCGACCGTCATAACGGGGTTTGATTTGCTGTTGCCGTTGCGTTTCGCGCAGTGCATCGATACTTTCCCGACTGCAGTAACAGCGGTAGGCTTTGCCCTCATCCACGAGCCGCTGCGCAGCATCCAGATAAAGTTGCGTATGGTCGGACTGGAAGAATGGGCCTTCGTCAGGATCGAGACCGAGCCAGTGCATGCCCTCCAGGATGGCATCGACGGCGGCCTGGGTAGAACGCTCCCGGTCGGTATCTTCGATGCGCAGGATAAAGGTGCCGCCGAGTCGCCGGGTGTGCAATTGGCAGAACAGAGCGGTCCGTGCACCACCGATGTGGAGAAAACCGGTGGGCGATGGAGCAAAACGGGTACGGACGGACATGCGATAACCTCCGGGGAAGACTAATAAAAATAGCGCCATGGGGCAGGGGTCTAAACCGGTTCCACTGCGATGGCAGAGCCATTATAGCGCTTCTGGGCCTGTTGCGGGAGGAGTTTTATCGGGTGTGCGCTTTCTGACTGGCATTAAGCACGGCAAGGGTTTAGAATACACGGTCTTGTTGTTTTCGTGAACTCATTATCCAGCCATTTCAACCCAGGGGGGAGTACCCTGGAACACAAGGAGTTGCAAGCCGTGGGTGAGCCGAAAGATCTGAATAATCCGGCAGTCTATGCGGAGGCGTTGGTGCAGGCGGTCATGAATCCGAATCGGGAGATGTTGGCCTCCTGGTTGGCGGGTGTGGAGGATACGGCCTTTGGGTTGAGCAAGGTGCCGTTTCAGGATTGGTATTTATATTTTGCCGATCGCTTGATGGACATGATGCCGCAACCGGAGCTGGGATTTCAGGCACGGCCACGGCGCACGGTAGCGGCTCCCAAGGTGGGGCGCAACGATGTGTGTCCCTGCGGATCGGGCAAGAAGTACAAGGTATGCCATTTGGAGAGCGAGGAGAATCCAGGCTGGAAATTGGGCTCCCCGACGCCGGCCATTCGCGCCATGGCGATTGCCCGATTGGTACACACGTTGCCGTTGGCACGCCTGGAAAGGATCCCGGTATCCCAGGCGGCGCCGGTTGCTCTGACGGAGATGGCCACGGTTTTTCATGGCAACGGTCGTCTGGAGGAGGCGCTTAAACTGGTGCGTCAGGTCTTGGATGGCGATCGGCAGGATCCGTTTCTTTTGTATGATTACTGGATTGCCCGTTATGCGGAGTGGTTGGTGGATGCAGACCGGGCGCAGGAGGGCGAGCAATTTTTGCTGGGCGAGTATGACCAGCCACGTGGGGTAAAAGCGTGGCAGGTGGCGCAAAAATTGGCGGCATTCTATATTGACCAAGGGGATTTGGCCAACGCCGATACCTGGGTCAACAGCGCTCTGGAGGGCGACGGGGAGAATCCCTTCAACCACTATCTCAAGGGGATGCTGTCCCATTTTGATGAATTGTGGGAGGAGGCCAAGGCTGCTTATCAGCAGGCGTTGCAGTTCAGCGATCGTTTCCGGGAAGAAGAGCAGGCCTACATGCGGCAACTGGTGAACGAGGCGTTGCAACGGGCCGAGCAGCAACTGCCGTTGGATGAAGAAGAGGATGACGAGTACGAGGGGGACGAGGAGGAGGATATGGAAGAGGTTGCAGAGCATGCTGCGGAGAGGTCTGTAGCGGCAACCCCCTCAGAGGATGCGGCACAAGGACAGCAATCATGAAGCGCAGTGGCTATTGTAACGAGATTCGGGAGCATCTGCTCGGCGAACAGGTGACGTTGTGTGGTTGGGTCAACAGTCGCCGCGATCACGGGGGGGTGATTTTTATTGATCTGCGCGATCGCACGGGTTTGGTGCAGGTGGTGTTCAATCCAGAGCGGCAACCGCAGGTACACCGTCAGGCACACGGTTTGCGCAACGAGTACGTGTTGCGGGTGTGTGGTGCGGTGGTGCGGCGTCCGGCGGAGACCGCCAACCCCAAACTGGCGACGGGACAGATTGAAATTCTGGCGGAGAGTCTGGAGGTTTTGAACACGGCGCAGCAGTTGCCGTTTCAACTGGACGAGGAGGGGGTGGGTGAGGCGATCCGGTTGCAGTATCGTTTTCTCGATTTGCGGCGCGGCGAGATGCAGCGCAATCTGCAGTTTCGCCATCGGGTGATGCAGACGGTACGGCGGACTTTGGATGAGGCGGGTTTTCTGGAGGTGGAAACGCCGATGTTGACCCGTTCCACGCCGGAAGGGGCGCGGGATTATCTGGTGCCGTCGCGGGTCAATCCGGGACAATTTTATGCTCTGCCGCAATCGCCGCAACTGTTCAAGCAACTGCTGATGATTGCCGGCTATGATCGTTATTTTCAGATTGCCCGTTGTTTCCGGGATGAAGATTTGCGGGCGGACCGTCAGCCAGAGTTTACCCAGATTGATCTGGAGATGTCGTTTGTGCAGTGCGAGGATGTCATGGCGCTGGCAGAGGGGGTGATCGGGGCGGTTTTTCGCGAGGCGTTGGGTGCGGAGTTGTCCTTGCCGATCCCCCGTTTGACCTATGCCGAGGCGATGGATCGCTATGGTTTGGATGCGCCGGATTTGCGCAATCCGCTGCACTTGGTGGATCTGACCGAATCGATGCGTCAGACCGGTTTCAAGGTGTTTGCCCAGGCGGCCAATCAGGCTGGGAGTCGTGGACAGCATGGCATGGTAAAGGTGCTGCGTGTGCCGGGTGGGGCGCAGTTGACGCGCAAGCAGATTGATGAATATACGGAATTTGTTGGGATTTACGGTGCCAAGGGTCTGGCGTGGATCAAGCTGAACGGGCCGTGGCAGGAGGATGGCTGGCAATCGCCCATTGTCAAATTTTTCTCGGACGCGGAGAAAGAGGCAATTCGCACGACTACCGGGGCTGAGGTAGGGGATCTGCTCTTTTTTGGGGCGGACCGGGCTTCGATTGTCAACGAATCGTTGGGTCGTTTGCGGGTCAAGCTGGGCAAGGATCTGCAGTTGTTGCAGGGGGCACCTTTTTCGTTTGTCTGGGTGACCGAGTTTCCTCTGCTGGATTGGGACAATGAGTCGCGGCGCCATGTGGCGGTACATCATCCTTTTACAGCCCCCATGCAGGAAGATCGGGAACAGTTGGATCAGTCGGGCATGGAGGAGCAGTTTTTGGACAAGGTGCGTTCTCAGGCCTATGATCTGGTGCTGAACGGCACGGAGATTGGTGGGGGATCGATTCGTATTCATGATCCCAAGTTGCAGGAGCGCATGTTGGCCTTGTTGGGCATTGGTGCCGAGGAGGCCGAGGAAAAATTTGACTTCCTGTTGAAGGCGCTGGAGTATGGTGCCCCACCGCATGGCGGTTTGGCGTTTGGTTTGGATCGGTTGGTGGCGATTTTGTTGGGGGTGGAGTCAATCCGCGATGTGATCGCCTTCCCGAAGACGCAAAAGGCCGGTTGTCCCCTGACGCAAGCCCCCTCGTTTGTGGATCCTCTGCAGTTGCGCGAACTGCACCTGCGCACGACCCAGGTGCAGAAGTAGATCTGCTTGTTGTTTTTTCTCCGGGCAACGCCCGGAGTTTTTTTTTTTTTTTTTTATTATATAAATTATTTAAAAAATTCATTATGGTAGTAAATACGAATAAGTGTTGGATCTGGTATGGTTGTTGATTT
>PDZU01000135.1 GCA_002753095.1 Magnetococcales bacterium | reverse complement strand
CGGCAAAAAAAGCCCCGATGTCGGTCGCCCAAATGGTAAACAGCAGGTAGCAGAGCAACCAGCCACCGCTGGCTGCCTGACGAATTTCCAACAACATGACCATCGGCAGGCTGCAGTAGATCACCCCAAAAAAGCGTCTGCCCACCTCCGCCAAAACGGGGGCTTCCGACCGGTAGCGCACCATCCCCTCGATGAAGAAGAGCAGCAACAGCATGGTCGCAAGCAAGGGGAAAGGTAAACGCAACAGACGCACCCCCCCCTCCGGCGTGGCCTCGCCCCACCCTGGATAGCTGCCCGCCATGATCCAAACCACCGCCAACAGCAAAGGCAAGACCCCCTGCACCGTCAACGGTTCACGCAGTCTGTGCCACTCATGCACCATCAACCCAGCCACGGGCACCACCACAAAAAAGAGCAAATGGGGCGACCCCAGCAGCAACACATACAAAAGCGGCGGTGCCAATACCAAGGCGGACAGAATCCGCTTGAGAAGAGGAGAGAGCACGAGGGTACTCAAACAGCGGCCCCAAAACGCCGTTCGCGGCCAGCAAACTCTTCGATGGCCAAGCGCAGATGGTTGGCGTCAAAATCCGGCCAATGCGAGGATAAGAAGATCAATTCCGTGTATGCCATTTGCCAAAGAAGAAAGTTGCTGATTCTCTGTTCCCCACCGGTGCGAATCAACAGGTCGGGATCATCCATGCCTGCCGTGGTCAGATGCTGCGCGAAGCGTTCCTCCGTCAACTCGTGCGGTGCCAACTGCCCCGCCATGGCGGCCTGCATCAAGGCACGAGCCGCATCCACCAACTCCTGCCGACCACCATAATTGACCGCAATGTTGAATTGCAACTGCCGGTTGTTGCAGGTGCGCTCTTCCAACTCTCGCACCTGTTTTTGCACAATTTCCGGCAATTCGTGCAAACGCCCCAAGGCACGAAAACGCACATGTTCCTTGACCAACTCATCCATTTCGTGGCGCAGATGGTAGGCCAACAGGTTCATCAGAGCCGACACCTCATCCTCTGGACGCTTCCAGTTTTCCGATGAAAAGGTATATAAGGTCAAAACAGGTATTTTATAATACAAGCACGCTTCTACGGTGCGGCGAACCGCTTTCACCCCCTGTCGATGCCCCTCGATGCTGGGTAAAAAGCGGGAGCGCGCCCAACGGCGGTTGCCATCCATCACGATGGCAATGTGACGCGGCAACTTTTCCGGGGGAACCTTCAACTCAATCATGGGCCGGTCGTGAATTGACGGTCAGATTTGCATAATTTCTGACTCTTTGTGCGCCAGCATGTCATCCACTTCCTTGATGAAATGGTCGGTCTGTTCCTGGACCTTTTTTTCCCAGGCGTGCAGGTCATCCTTGGAAATCTCCTTATTTTTTTCCAATTTTTTCATTTGTTCCAGGATGTCGCGCCGCACGTTGCGCAAGGCGATCTTGGCCTGTTCCCCATATTTTTGCACCAGTTTGACCAACGATTTACGCCGTTCCTCGGTCAATTCTGGTAAAGGAATCCGCAACAGGGTGCCATCGTTGAGCGGATTGAGCCCCAGATCCGATTCGCGAATGGCTTTTTCGACGACCTTCAGGCTTTTTTTATCCCAGGGTTGCACCGTCAGCATGCGGCTTTCTGGCACAGAGATGGTCGCCAACTGATTGAGCGGCATGAACGAACCATACATTTCCACCGTGATATGGTCCAACAGCGAACCGGAGGCCCGCCCTGTCCGCACGGTGGTCAACTCCTCGCGCAAAGATGCGAGGCATTTTTTCATCCGATCATCCAATGTGGCAAAGAGTGCATCAGACATCGCTTAGTGTACTCCTATCCGTGTGCCCCGATTCTCACCCCGCACGACCGCCGCCAGGGCCCCCTCCTCGTAAATGGAAAAAACCGCCACCGGGATTTGATTATCCTGGCAGAGGGTGATGGCTGTCAAGTCCATCACCCGCAAATCCTTGGCCAACACCTCTGCAAAGGTCAGGCGATCAAAACGCTGTGCAGTGGGATCCTTTTTGGGATCGGCGCTGTAGACCCCATCCACCTTGGTGGCCTTCAGGAGCAGGTCGGCATGGATCTCCGCCGCCCGCAAACTGGCGGCTGTATCGGTGGTAAAGTAGGGGTTGCCTGTCCCTGCAGCAAAGATCACCACCCGCCCTTTTTCCAGGTGACGCATGGCCCGCCGATGGATATAGGCTTCAGCCACCTGCGGCATGGTGATGGCCGACTGCACCCGCACCGGCACCCCAATCCGCTCCAGTGCATTTTGCAAAGCCAGGGCGTTGATCACCGTGGCCAACATGCCCATATGGTCGGCACTGCTGCGCTCCATGGCCACCGCACCGCTGGACATGCCACGAAAGATATTGCCACCGCCCACGACCAGGGCCAACTGCACCCCCTGATCGTGGACGGCCTTGATTTCCAACGCCAACTGGGCCAGGAAACGGGTATCGATGGCGACCCCTGCACCCATCAGGGCTTCACCCGATATTTTCAGTAAAACCCTTTGTGATTTATGTTCCATCATCCACATCCCCCGGCCAGAAAATCTTCTACCCAGCCGCTTTGGCGACCTCGGCAGCAAAATCCTCCTCTTTTTTTTGGATACCTTCACCCAGAACGAAACGCACAAAGGCGGTGATCTGGATGGAGCTGCCCAACTCTTTGGCGCGCGATTCCACCACGTTGATCACTTTTTGATCTGGATCCATGACGAAGGGTTGCTCCAGCAGGCAGCTTTCGCCATAGAACTTGTCCAGACGCCCCAGCACCATTTTCTCGATGATGCTCTCCGGCTTGCCAGAGGCACGGGCCTGCTCAGCCAGGATGGCTCGTTCCCGCTCCAACGCCTCTGGCGGCACGGCGCTGCGGTCCAACCAAGGCGGTGCGGAAGCGGCCACATGCATGGCCAGCTTTTTGCCCAGATCGGCCAGAGCGGCTTTATCCGTCGCTGCCGACTGCACCCCCACCAACACGCCGATTTTGCCTTCCATGTGAATGTAGGAGACGACAACCCCCTCACTCACCGCCACACGGGCCAGACGACGCAGGTTCATGTTTTCGCCGATGGTGGCGATCTTGTGGGTCAACTCCTCCTCCACCGTGCGACCGCTTTCCGGGTAGCTCAAGGGCTTCAAGGCGTCCACATCACCGACCTGCGCCGCCAGGGCAACACGGGCCGCCGTCTCGGCAAAGGCGACAAAATTTTCATTCTTGGAGGTAAAATCGGTCTCGGTATTCACCTCCAAGACCACGCCCTGATTGCCCTCAACCGTTGTCACCACCTTGCCTTCGGCAGCAACACGGCCCGATTTTTTGGAGGCCGAGGAGAGACCTTTTTTGCGCAACCAATCGACAGCCGCCTCCATGTCGCCATTGGTCTCTTGCAGGGCCTTTTTGCAATCCATCATGCCGGCTCCGGTCTGCTCACGGAGATCCTTAACCATACTTGCACTGACCGACATCTTCTTTCATCCTCACTGCTGGGATTCAATACTGGCCCGGTCTGCGCGACCGGGCATCCGAATCGAGCTGTTGCGGCTCAATCGTTCTCCATGACCATCTCTTCCAGGTCACTATCGATGGGAGCCCCCTCCTGCATTTCCGGTTTCATGGCCGGATTGGCCTCTGGACGGGCCATGGTTTTGCCTTCCAGAATGGCATCGCCCATTTTGCTCAGGAAAAGTTTCAGAGAACGGATGGCATCATCGTTGCCGGGCACCACCCAATCGATGGGATCCGGGTCACAGTTGGAGTCCACCAGGGCCACCACGGGAATGCCGAGTTTGTTGGCCTCTTTGACCGCCAACGACTCCCGATTGGTATCCACCACCACCAACACATCCGGCAAGCGGCTCATATTTTTGATACCGCCCAGGGAGCGCTCCATCTTTTCCCGCTCCCGCTCCAATTTTTGCACCTCTTTTTTGGTCCGGGCTTCAAAGATACCGTTGGTCTTCATCTTTTCGATCTCTTTGAGGCGACGGATGGAGCCCTGGATGGTTTTCCAGTTGGTCAAGGTACCGCCCAGCCAGCGGTGACTGACAAAGAATTGACCGGTCCGTTTTGCCTCTTCTTCCACCATCTCCACGACCTGGCGTTTGGTACCGACAAAGAGGACGACCCCATGATTTTTGGTTCTTTCACGCAGGAAGCTGTAGGCATCGCGCAACATCACCACTGTTTTTTGCAGGTTGAGGATGTGGGTGCCGTTGCGGGCGGAAAAGATATACCGCCCCATTTTGGGGTTCCAACGTTTGGTCTGGTGACCAAAATGAAAGCCCGCGTCCAGCAATTCGCGGATAGAAAACTTGGCCATTGCTACTCCTGTTCTGTTTGGGTTGTTCGTCCGCTGGGGTTGTTTTGTGCGCTCCCCTTGGGGGTAGATCCAAGGCACCCGAGTCGCCAACCAGCACAGCGTGCTTAATAAAATACAGAAAACCTGCCAATTCTAATTGATCACCCCCATCATTGCAAGGCATTGCACTGCAACAACGCGGAAAAAATCTGCTTGCGGCCCCGATCTGTGCGGATCAAGGTGTCTCTTACCGCGCTGCTTCCGTCTCTTGTCGAATGGTTTGCAGCCGTTGCCATGCCTGTTCAATCTGTCCAGGATTGCCGCGCAGATGGAGCACCAGGGCACCCTGGCAATCATCCACGCCGCCGGCAGCCACGGGGGTTGCCCGCACCCCGCACAGGTGGTGCAGCGCCTCGATTTCGGTCACCAGGGTAGCCGATCCGGCCATGATGGGCAGATAGCCCACGGGGCTGCCCATGACCCGATCGACCCGCCCCTGTCCCAGCAGGCCGCAGGCGGCTGGCACCGATGGGATGGTTTTTTGCAGAGAAACCGGCAGCAACAGCTCTCCGCCACGGGCCATGACGATAGCCAGGGCGGCCCCGATGGTCCCTCCGCTCGGCGAGGCCACCAGAACCGCCGCATTGCCGTGCGGATCGATGGCATTGACCCCTTTAATGTATATATCTCCTGCCGCGAAGCGTTCCAGGAGGGGGGCGGGCCAGCCACGGGATTGCACGCCCTCTTCAAAGAGGATCGGCCCGCCGCCCCGACCGGCTGCGGGCGTCTCTCCCAGCAGACCATCGCGGATCCAGCCGACAGCGAAGCTGTCCCGCCCTGGATCCTGCCCCAGCAGAGCGCGGGCCACGTAGCGGGTGGTGGTGCCGCCCACAATCACCATGCGTCCTCTGTGCCGGTGCGCCTGCACTTGCGGCAACTGTGCCACCGCCTGACCAATCAATACCCGACTCTCCTCAGGGCGCAGCACCACCAGCGCCGTTGCTGCAGTGTCCGGGTTGCCGGATGAAGGTTCCTGCGCTATCATGATGAATTTGTTTCTCCTTTCTTGTTTTATTCCCATTTTGCCGTCCTCTGACCGGGCAAAAAAACAATACGCGCCGACAAAGTTCCTTGCAATGTCTTCTGAATCTCGCTACATATTGCCGCGTTGCACACGTCCTGTTCGTCTAGTGGCCTAGGACAGCGGCCTTTCACGCCGTAAACACGGGTTCGATTCCCGTACGGGACGCCAATTTTTAATTGGCATGATGGCACCGATATTTTCAACCCGCACCGGATCCTGGTAGCGGGTTTTTTGTTGTCTCAAACCCACCACCTCTCGACGGAATTTGCCGTCGTAAACTTTGTTCATACGGCGCATGGATTGGGGAAGAGGATGCGTCACGCCGATCAGCTGCCACCGATTTCCCCATTGGGTAACGTGATGCGGTTCTCCAGGGATGACGGCGTGTGCAAGTCTAGACATTTGGAAATGCTAATTTTTTTCTTTCGACAGACAAAGGGAATACGGATAGCCTCCCTGAATTATTAACCCGTTGGTGGATTTGGGTGTCTGACTGGTTTGTTGGAATGTACTCAACAAGTTAGTTTTGGAAATTGAGTTTAATTCGAAAATCGAAAAAAAGACTCGACAGCAGCAGATGAACGTGATACAGGTCGAAGTGAACGCGTAGCCTAATATGATAAGGCGCTTGCTTGCGAGAGATCCCGGTTTGATTCCGGGCGTGTAGACTGTAAAATTATTTA
>PDZU01000037.1 GCA_002753095.1 Magnetococcales bacterium | reverse complement strand
TTTTTCTTTCTGTATTTTTTGGCAACAACACCCTTCTTGGCCGGTTTTTTTGCCGCTTTTTTCATAGAAGTGCTGGCCGCAGACTTTTTCTTGACCGTACCGCTGTTGCCATAGTGATAGGGGGGGGTGGGCTGTGGCGCTGCGGGGAGCGGTGCAATACCCGTGTTCAACTCCTTGGCGGGCGCTGCCGGGTCAGGTTTGCAGAAAAAACACTGCGTACCAACGGATCCCATGGGTGTTTGCCCGTCGTTGGCGTGCCACTGGGTGTATCCTCCCGCGTTCCACTGTCCGGCAGGTGCAGCATTCAGAAGCTGGGGCAGCAATACAGACAGTGCCATGATCACCAGGATCTGGACAGTTTTCAATTTTTTCATTGTTGCTTGTTCCGCATAAAAAAAGGTTGATTCCTAAAAATCCGCCCACTCTAGCACAACGCAGCGCACAAAACCAGAAATTAATGAATATCAGTGCCCGGCGGCCAACGCCTGCACCGTCAGCAGAATCAACTGGAGGTTCATCATCTCGGCGATCTGCTCTTCGCTGAAGGTGATGCTAAAATGCTGCTCCAGCGCGAGCACCAGATTCATATGTTTGAGTGAGTCCCAGGCGGCAATGCTGTCCGGGGAAGAGTCATCATTCAGACTGCTGATGGGCACTTCCATCACATCGGCAACAATGTGTTTGATCGTCTCTTGCATCTGTTCTCTCCCGTTATGGTCATTAAAAAATTTTATAGAGCATCGATATCCGACACAATCGCGGCAAAAAAGGGTGGGGCTTGCGGCAGTTCTTTGTCCAGAGAAAAGACAAAGTGGCGCGCCTGTTCGCTATCCAGGGGCGGGGCTGCGTCAAAACCGCTGCGTGGATAGAAAAACTCGGTTTGGCTGTTTTTGCGTGTGGGGTAAAACACCCCGCTGACCCGTGTGGCGCCGCGCATTTTGGCCAGACGCAGCGCCTGGAGCAACAACACATCCTCAACACCCCGACTCAAGGCCCGACAGGAGAGCAGAAAGGTATCGATCACCGTCTGTTCTGGCGCATGTTTGAGAATGCAGACGCCGACAATACCGAAATCACCAAATTTATCCAATAATTGAACATGAATAACCTCGCTGTCATCGGCCTGAACAAACTGGTGGATGTCGGCATCCGAATAGCGCCGGGTGGTCAAATTGAACTGGTTGGTTTTTTGGGTCAGTTGTGCCACCCGTGCCACGCTGTTGGCATCGGCAAAGCGGATCACCAGTTGCATGGCCATGGAGTGGTAATAGCTGTTCAAATCGGTGCTGGCGCTTTGCAACTGCCGCCGCTCCGCCTCGGCCCGGAGCATGCGGCCACGGCTGCGATCCTCCTGCGACACCGTCAGCGTATCAAACAGGCCAGAGGATGCCAACAATTGTCGGATTTGATACAACCGTTCGCGGGTAAAATGGATCACCGCCACCTCTGGCAGCGCCTGACGTACCAGTTCAATCTCGAAGGGGCTGTCATCCATAAAGACCATGCTGTCCAGACCAATATTCAGTTCATTGGCCAGTTCACGTATATTGCTGGGTTTATCCTGCCAATTGATGCGCCAGGCAGACAGATGCTGGCGTTTGAGTACGCACTCCGGGTGCTGATCCAACACCTCAAAGACGCTCTCTTCATTGTTCTTGCTGCAGAGGGCCAGAATGATACCGCGATGGTACAGTTCCAAAATCTGCTGCTGCAGTTCCCGGTAGACAGATCCGGGGGCAACCAGACCAAGCTTGATGCCTGCCACCCCCTCTTCACCGACAATGCCACCCCACAGGGTGTTGTCACAATCGAGCACCAGGCATTTTTTGTTCTTGCCCACTCTGGCCCGGATGTATTTACACTCTTCCTGCACGATTTCGGCGTAGGCGGCCAGGGTGAATGGGGCGCGCCACAGATGCCAGTTGCGCGCGTCAAAGAAATGTTTGGCCCCGACACGGGCCATCAGACGCCCCATATCAATGTAATAGGCGTTGGCAACCGTACTGATTGTTTGACGCACCGTCTGGTTGAGACGATGCACGGTGCTGCCTTGTCCATGCGAGGTCTGATCATCGAAAATGCCCAGGGCAGGGTCGATCGGGGGCAAAAAACCGTGCCACACAATCATCGCTGAACTGTTGCCACGCAGGGCATGGATAATCTGACTGCACTGGTTGCTGACCCGCTCCACCTCTGCCTGCACCCTCTCCTCTGAAAGGGCATTAAAATTGCGCGCCAGGTCCCAGGAGATCCCCTCCAGGTGCTGAAACAGCAAAATCACTGCGGTATCATGGTCGTAGAGGGTGGGCGAAGCGGCCAGGGCCTCCTGCATGATGGTGTCAAACTCCCCCACACTCACCTGGGCATTCAGTCCCAGTTGCCACGCGGCATAACGCAGATAGGTCACCAAAGGTTCGAGCATGATATTGCGTAAAATGGCGATGCGCAGCACAGGCAAGGCGGCCAGATCGGCACTTTGCAGGGATTTGGCAATTTCGGAAAAAGTGCAGGAAGAGAGCAACATGAGACACCTACATCATGACGGAGCCACCACAGACACGAATATTCTGGCCTGTGATGTAGGCTGCCGCCGGGTTGAACAAAAAGGTGACCAGACCAGCCACATCCTCCGGCATACCGATCCGGCGCAGTGGCGTCTGCATTTTGGCCAAAATTTTGGCCTTTTCCGGCAGGTCGGCGATGAGTGCGGTTTGGGTCATGCCCGGTGATACGCTGACGGCCCGCACACCTTTGGGACCATATTCGGCGGCGATACATTTGGTATACGCCAGCAGGGCACTTTTGGCGGCCACATAGTGGGCAAAGTGTGGCGGGGGCACATGATCGGTCATGGTGCTGCCAATGCTGACCAGCAGACCCGCACCGCTGCGCTCCAGGCGGGGCAGCAGCGCGCCAAACAGATGAAAAGCCCCCTGCAACTGCACCTCCAGATGCCGTTGCATGAGCGACCAGGAGAGCTCTCCCATGGGCACAGGCGTGAGCGTTGCCGAAGCGTTATGCACCGCCCCCGCCAACGGACCAAAAGCCTCCTCGGCAGCACACACCATCTCTGTCACCTGGTCAGCGTGGCACACATCCGCCTGAAAAACCATGGCTCTGCCGCCTGCCTGGACAATGGCCTCGGCCACCTCCTCTGCCTCAGGCAGAGAGGAAGCGCAGTTGATCAACACCGGATGCCCCGCCTGGGCCAGGGCTGTGGCAATGGCCGCCCCAATCCCCCGACTCGCCCCGGTGACAATGACCGCCTTCTGTTTTTCCGTATCCATGGCACTCCCTTGATTGAATCTGGGTTTCAATAATTTTACTTTACCTTCCCCTTCCACCACCCGGTCGCCCTGTGCGTTGCAGATGATGGTGCTCATGACCACAATCCGTTGTGCCGGGCTTTTTTGGGTAACGGTGGCGCGCACGGTAATGCTTTCGCCCACCCGCACCGGTCGCAGAAAGCGCAGGTTTTGTTCATACCAAAGGGCTCCTTTGCCCGGCAATTTGGTACCAATCAGCGTGGACAAAAACGAGGCTGTCAGCATGCCATGCACCACACGCTTGCCAAAGCCCAGCGTATGGGCAAACTGGTCATCCATATGGACGGGATTATCGTCGCCGGTCAGGTCACAAAATTTTTGCACATCTTCGGCGCTGACCCGATGGGTCAATTCGGTTGTTGCACCGATGGCAATTTGCTCAAATTGATCGATCATGGTTGCATGTCCAGACATGGGTTGTTGCTACACCTTGGGCACAATCTTATGCTCAATGGCATAGTGCATCATGGCGGCGCTGCTTTTCAGGCCCATTTTATCCAAGATACGCTTGCGGTAGGTCGAAACAGTGGCTTTGGCGAGAGAGAGTTCCTCGGCAATCTCGGTAATGGTCTTGCCGGAAGAGATCAGACAGAACACGGTAAACTCCCGACTGGAAAGTTGGGTGTGCGACTGTTTCTCCTTGTCGTTTTGCCAATTATCCAGCAGCAACTCACCCACTTTTGCGGTGATGAATTTTTTGTTGGTGTGAATCTGGCGTATGCCCTCGATGAGTTTGGCGGAGGGATCTTTTTTGGTCAGGAACCCCTTGGCCCCAGCCCGCATGTAGTGAATGGCTAACGGATCCTCTTCATGCATGGTATAGATCAAGATTTGCAAATCCGCCTTGATGCGGATCAGTTGTTTGAGCACCTCCAAACCATCCATATCCGGCAGTGCAACATCCTGAACCACAATATCCACTTCCAGGGAACGGATCTTGCGCAACGCCTCGCGGCCACTTTGTGCCTCACCCACAACCTGAATATCGTGTGCCTTTTGCAGAATTTTTTTCAATCCTTGCAGAACAATTTCATGGTCATCGATCAAAAAAACACGAATCGTACTCATGGTTCAAAGCGATCTCCCGGTTGGCGTGGAATTGTGACCGTGACAGAAAGGCCCCCGTTGGCTGCTGGCGTGATGGCAATGGTACCGCTCAACTGTTGCGCGCGCTCCTTCATGCCTTGAATCCCCATTCCTTTACAGCTTTTTTTCAGGGCAAGCATACCGCAACCGTTATCCGAGACGCTCAGGATAATATTTTCATCGTCGAAATCAAAATAGATCTCCACCAGGGTGGCAGCGGCATGGCGGGCAACATTGGTGATGGCCTCTTGACCGATGCGGTACATGGTAATTTCGCGATCCTCGTCCAGACGAATGTTGCGAGAATGGGGCGCAACCTGCACTTCAAACAGGTTTTTGAATTGGTTGGCCTGCCAGAGCAGGGCGGGCAGCAGGCCGCACTGATCCAGAGATTTGGGGCGCATCACCGAGGCAATGCGCCGAATGGTGGTCATGGCATGATCAATATGTTCCAGCAGATCGTTGATGTCTGCTCTAGAGATGTGAACACGCTTTTGGTTGGAGGTGCCCAAAAAAAGTTCGGTTTCGATACGAATCCGTGTCAAGATGCTGCCCAGTTCATCGTGGATCACCTGGGAGATTTTTTTCTGTTCGCTCTCCAGCGCAAGCTGTTGATGTCTGGAAAGGTTGCGCAACTGTTGCTGCGAAGAGAGCAACTCGTTTTCTGCACTTTTGAGGTCGTTCAACACTTTGGCATTGGTCAAAGAGATGGAGGCCTGCGCACCGAGTATACGCAATGCCTCGATTTGTTCATGGCTGAACGCATACGCCAACAGATTGTTTTCCAGGTAAATAATACGGTTGACCATCTCCTGCTGAAAAAGGGGCAGGCAGAGAATGGATCTTGCCTGGGTGCGACGCACATACTCCGTATGAGAAAATTTATAATCGTAGCGGGCATCGTCCAGAACCAGAAACTCTTTGGTGCGCAGCACATACAACACGATCTCTCTGGAGAACGGTGCCGCCTCTGCCATATCTGGAGCCTGCTGTGTGGCCAACGTGCTTGACTGATTGGTCACCGCAGCCAGCAGGTCAAGTTCTCCATTCTCGACGGCAATCAGGGATCCCTGGGTAGCTCCAGCATTTTCCATCAAGATTTGCAGCAGTTTTTGCACCAGTTTTGGATAATCCATCTCGCTGGAGATGGCCTGCGAAGCCTTGATGATATTCGGCAAATCGACAGACAGGGTAGAGGATTGGGTGGTGGTCCCTCCCGCCGTGATCTGCGGCAGGTCGCGGCGCGCGCCCTCCGGCATGATCAGGTTTCTTCTGGAGTTGAGCAACAATCCAGGAAACCGCCCTTCGATATCCACCACCTTGGCATGGGCCCCCCAGCAACTGTAGGCATAAGCGGCTTCGCTCAGGTGGTAACGGGCCAGGTGTTCGACTCCGCTTAGCAGGTAAAATTGGCCAGCCAGTTCAAACGCCAGGGCATAGATATGGCTAAAGCCGTTCTCTTTGGCCGCCTCGATGGCCCGGTTGTAGCAATTTTGTGCCAACACGGGTTGATCGAGCACACGAAACCGTTCTGCATCCACCAACTGGACCAGTTGTTCCAGGTTCATGGCGCCGTAGCGCAACCATTTGCGCATGCGGCGCAGGTTTTCGTCCACGTTTGCCAACCGTGCAAGCTGCTCGTTTTGGCTACCCTCGGTGTAGGTTGCCAGCCAAAACAGTGACTCCAGGAACAGAAAAACGGGCACTTGCGCATTGCCTGCCAGGGCCTGCAAATTTTCCCGAATCATGGCAACCAGCACCCCGCAGGCCGCATGCTGGCGAAACAGGAGACGCAACATGAGTTGTACCATCAGCATATTGCATCCGATCACCTTGCCATGTCTGGTAAAGAGTTGCTGCATCTCCTCTTCCTGGCTCAATTTTTCAAGGAACGCCTGGCAAGGTTGTACCGAGTTGTGCATCAGGTGCGACAAGGCTTGGTGGATGTACTCGACAAAGCCCAGCAGGTACAGGCTGTTGATGGTGATCAACTGCTTGTGGTGCCCCTGCACCTCTTTTTCGGCGGTTGGCAGCGCTTTGCCAAAAAAGAATGATTGCGCCACATCGATATAAATCAAATAGGAGACGCTCTGCAGATCGCCCACTTCCAATCCGCTTTGGATACCCTCTTTGTAGGAGGGCAGGATGGTGTGCAGATAGTGCTCTTTCCAGTGCCGAATGGCATGGGTATACATGAAAAAGAGGCGGGTTTTATGTTGCTCGTTGGGGTAGTACTGCAACAGACGCAGGGCTGCTTGCCCAAATTGATGGCCCAGTTCCACATCATCGCGAATACCGCACAGGCACAACCCGGCATAGTCGCAAACAATGATCGAGGAGGCGGCAGAGTGTCCGTGTTGCAGGATGGTGCGCATCCCGTGAATCAACAGAAAAGGCATCCAACGAGAGCCCAGGATGGCTGCCACAGGCACAATGCTGGAGATGATTTTGAACACCGATTCCGCCTGAAAGGTACTGACAGGGGCCAATTGCACAAACCACTCCAGGGAATGGCTGGCAAGTTCTTGATCCAACAAGCGCCACTCTGTGTCGAGACGCTGGGCATCCGGTTCCTGTTCTGGCAGGTGGAGCCCCAACTGCACCAACAATTGCAGACCGTTGTGCAGCGCCTCGGCAAATTTCATGGCAGAGGTATCGGCGACCAGGAGATTTTCCTGTGCCCGGATACTTTCTGTCAGTTGTCTGGCATGTTGTTTGACCGCCTCGACCAACGCCAGCATGTGACCATACTGTCCGGCCACATAGGCGACCTCGGTGGCAGCATCGTGCAATTGCAGCATGACCGAGTACTGTCTGTGCCATCCTTCCGGCCCCGCCGTTTTAATTCCGGTCAGGAAATAATCAAAAGCCAGATTATGCGCTGTGGCCTGCATGGCTTGGCGTCCAGCCTGCAGATTCAATTCGGTCAGGTTAAGCCGTTCCCGCACCGACAGCAGGGAAACACCGCTGTTGAGATGGTCAGTAATTTGCAATAACTGGGCGGGTTGCCGTTCCGTGCCACTTTGGGTATGCAACAGACGACCAATCTTGAGGTGCAGTTGCACCCGTCGTTCTGCCTCAATCAGTGCGTAGGTTACCTGATGCACCCTGTCGTGTACAAATTGATAGGTCAGTTTGCTGTTGGCGAGATAAACGCCCAACTGATGCTTGCCCTCCAGGGGACGAATAAAACCATCCTTGACCAGTTCCTGGCACATGGCCATGGTCACGGTTGCTGGATGACCAGACAAGAGGGACAGGGATTTCAGGTCAAAAACCATCCCAAAACAGGCAGCAATCTGCAAAACCTCCTGGTTTTCTTCTTTCTGCATGCGGATTTTACGGATAATCAGGTCGGCCACATTTTCCGTCACATCCTTGCGGCGAATGCCTTCCTCATCCCAGCTCCAACCGTTCTCCGTCCAGAAGAGCAGCTTTTCCACATACAATGTATTTAAAAACTGCTTCAGAAAAAATGGGTTGCCATGGGTTTTTTCCATGCACAGGGCTGTCAGGGTACGGGCTTTGGCAGCAGAACAGTGGATTGCCTGGGTAATCAGGCGATTGACCTCCCGACTGGCAAGGGGAGCAAGATGGAACTCTTGTCCCACTCTTGGTGCGTGCTCCGCTTGGCGGCCAAACGCTTTAAAATACGCGTTACTGTCAGCGTCCATATCGCGACTGGCCAGAATGAGCAGACAGTAACGCACCGCCTGGGTGGCAATCATCCGCTCCAAAAGTTGCAAGGACTGCACATCCGCCCACTGCAGATCATCGATAAAGAGCACCAATGGAACGCCATCGTGGCACACTGCTTTGACGAACTCCAGAAAAGTCAGTTGAAACTGGTCGCGCAACTGTTGGGGGGGCAAGTCCACCATCTGCGCCGCGCTGCCATAGACCACCTCCAGTTCTGGAATCATGCGACTGACAATGGAACGTCTTGCTTCGGAGAGTTGCAGCAGGCGACTTTTCCAGAGTGCCAGGCGTGTATCGCTTTCGGTCAGGAACTGTTGAATCAGAGCCCGAAAGGCATCGACAATGGGTTTATAGGGGGTATGGGTCTCGCCCTGGTTGAATTTTCCGGCGATAAAATAACCACCGCTCAAGGTAATTTGGCGGCTGAACTCATGCACCAGCGCGCTCTTGCCGACTCCGGCCTCGCCGGTAATGAACAACACTTCAAAGCTGCCGTGGGCGGTGCGCGTATAGATCCGCTCCAACTGATCGAGATGCGTTTTACGTCCAAAGAGTTGTTGCGGGTAGGTAAAGCGTTCGGAAACGTCCGCCTGTCCCGGCAGGAAGGGTTCGATTCTGTGCCAGCGCTGCCAGGCATCCAGGCAGCGCAGCAGATCTCTCTTGAGTCCGGCCACGGTTTGGTAGCGCTGTTCCGGCTCTTTGGCGAGCAACTTGTCCACAATCCGGGAGAGCATGACCGGGACGGCCATATTTTTTTCGTGGAGCGGAAACGGTTGGCGCGCCAAGTGGCAATGGACCAGTTCCACTGTTTCATCATGGGTAAAAGGCGGGCTGCCGCTGAGCATGAAATAAAAGGTGGCGCCCAAGGCGTAGAGATCGGTGCGGAAATCGATGGAGCGGTTCATGCGACCGGTCTGTTCCGGGGAGATGTAGGCTGGTGTTCCTTCCATCATGTGATGGTGCCAGATCTCCATGCTCTCCCGGCTCAGCACCTCGGAGATGCCAAAATCGATGATTCTTACCCAATTGGTTGCCGGGTTCCAGATGATATTGGCTGGGTTGATATCTTTATGGATCACCAACTGTTCATGCACCTGTTCCAGGATGGTGGCAATCTGGCACGCCAGGGGCAAAAACAGGTCGATGGCGAGGGGATTGCCTTTGAGCTGGTTACTGAGGGAGTCGCCGGCAATCTCCTCCAGAACGATCATCAGGCTGTTGTGGTGTTTGACCAGTTCGTGCGCCTGGATGACGGCTGCCGTGCTGCTGCCCGTGCGTTTGAACTTTTGCACCATCTCATATTCCAGACGAAATCGGGCCAGTTGCTCCTGATCTGGATGGGAGTCGTTGAGCACTTTCAGGATGACGGGTTCACCGCTTTTATTGCTGCCGCGATAGATGATCGTTTGTTGGCTGCTGTAGAGGATCTCCTTGCTTTGATAGCCGTCGGTCAGAAGCATATGGGATCTCACAACGCAAAAAACAGATATGGGGTCCAGGGGAGATTATCTCCCCTGGCGGGTGCAGGGCAGCGTCCTGCTTGTAATGGCGCGCTTTCACATAAGCAGATTTGGGCTTGCCCAAATCTGCGCAGCGCGCCCAAATCTGTGCCCCGCAGGGGCACTCTTTGGGAGGGTGGCAGCCCGACATGCACCTTGCCGTTTGGATGACGATGCGGAAACATTCCCATTTTCCCTGCCCCGTGCGTGCGCATCTGAGGACAACCGATCGACAGAAAGAAAATCATTATGGCACGCGCTGTTAATAGTCGGGCGTCCGCCCTCCCAAAGAGTGCCCCTGCGGGGCACAGATTTGGCGCGCTGCGCAGATTTGCTACGCAAATCTGCTTCGGTAAAAGCGCGCCATTACAAGCATGGCTCCGCCCTGCACCCGCCAGGGGCGATGATCGCCCCTGGACCCCGCAGAAATTTTTAAAGATTTCAAATCTCTGGATCAGGAACGCCCACCCTCGTCCACACACTCCGGCACAACACGACGGGGCTTGCCAGTATATTGCACGTCCACACAACGCAACGGTAAAAAAGCCTCCGCCGGTCGATCATCGGTATCAGCAAAACAGGCCAACACACCACTGGAAACCATGCTGGCATAGATGCGATACACCTCCTGCGTACTGTAACCGCGATCCGCCAAAAAAGCAGCCAAATATCCCGCCGTGTTGATCTGTTCGCCATGATGCGCATCCAGATAACGCCCAATCTTAAAGGCCAAACGTAGATGCGCCTGCATGGCAAAACCCAACCGTTTGCGTATACGCTCCATGGCCGGCAAACGCAGGTCACCAGAGGCAATGGGACGCGAATAGCCCGTCACATACCCCTTGCCCAACTTGCGCTTGAACTCTGCCTCGACAATCTCCTGAATGGTCTGCCCACCCCGTCTGGCCGCCAGCGCTTGTTGAATGAACTGCTGGCTTTGCACAATGGTCTGCACACCATAGGCCATGGAATCCGCCGCCAACGTCCCCGCCATGGTGGCCGCTGCCGGCGAAACACGTACCGTCCCCCCAAAAGCACCAATCTGGTTACACCAGATCCGCGCATCCGGCCAACTGGTGCAAAGCAGCGATGCCTCAAACCAATTGCCCAAACGCTTGCCGGGTAAACGGCCAGTGGCATTCAAAACCATCACCCGTACATAGGAGACCCGACCAATCAGCTCATCCATCAAGGAGTAATGGTGGCAATACACCCCCTTGCCCACAATCCAGCCCCCCTTGCGGCTGCGAATGAGACCGCGCTGCTGTTCCCAAAAGAGTAGATCATCAGAGTTGTGCATCGGATTCAATGATATATTGGTCGTCACGAATGAAAGGATAGGCGTTCAAAGGCTTCAGGCGATAGGCCAAGCCATGCGCCAGCAAACCGGGCGCAGAAAGCAACTGAAACAGACACCCCCCCACCCACGGGGTCATGCCCGAAATGTTCAGATCCAGGAAACAGGCCGCCGCCACACCGGGCATGCGCCAACCCAGACCCTGTTCCGCCAACGCCTGCGCAAACAGCGCCCCCCACCGCAACGCCTTGCCCGCTCCAGGCAAAACGAGCAGACGCTCCGCACACTGCTGCGCCATGGGGTCAACACCAGCAAAACAACTGCCAAACCCAGGCGCAACCACCCAGTCGCTGCCCTCTTGCGGCTTGGGCTGCAGCCGCATCTGCTCGCGCAAACTCTCCCTGGGATCCTTGCCAAGATGGTAGCGCAAAAACACCATGCTGTTGGCAACCTCGCCAGCACCCAGATGATCGCCTCCCATGATCGTCAGAGCAATGGGCAAAATATGGCGCGGATCACTCTTGCCTGCCCCGGCACTCATGGCGGCACGGGTCGCTGGATGACGCGGCCCAGGAGTGGCCAAAACAATCATGAGCTGCCGCAACAACTCCCGACGCGCTGGCGTGGGCAACTCACCCTGAAGCAACAACAACACCATCTCCTCAAAGGAGAGTTTGTCCATCAACGACAACACATCATAACCATGGCAATAACTGGCCTGTGCCAGATACGGATTGCCCTCCACCGCGACCTCTTCACAAATGGCATTGGCAATCCGCTCGGCAAAGGCATCGTCCCGCCGCCTCTCCTGGTGGCTACTCTTTTTCATGGATTCATGTCTTCTTCACGCAGTAGGGCAACAGACTCAGGAAACCGCTTCCGCCCTGCCCAACGATTTCAAGCGACTACCAATCGGCGGCACACTTTCGGAGTCGATATGAACATCCAAAACAGTCGGCCCCAAACGGCGACAAATCTTGGTAATGTCCACATCTTTCAAATCCTGCAAGGTGCGGATCACATGCCCCTCCGCCCCCATGGCCTTGGCCATGAGCGCAAAATCAACGGCAGGCAGTTCATAGCCGATCGGCTCCCCACCCCCCATGCGCTGACCATGCTTGACCATCCCCAAAGAGCTGTCATTCAAAATCACAAAAATCACCGCCAGTCGCTCGGCAACCGCCACCGTCAACTCCTGACCGCTCATCAAAAAGCTGCCATCCCCGGTAACACACACCACCGGGGCCGAAGAGTTGCCCAGTGCCGTCCCCACCGCCGCGCCAATCCCCCAACTCATGGCCCCAAAGCCCATGCCAACCCGATAGTTGCTGCAGGTTTTCAGGTGCAAATAATGGGTCATCCAGGCCCAAGCGTTGCCGGCATCCGCCAAAAACCGGGTGTTGTTCGGAAACAGACGCGCCAACTGGTAGATCAATTGCTGGGGCTTGATGGGTTGGCTGTCGGCAACATGAAACAGCTCATCGTCCAACTGAATGTTGCTCGGATGATGCATGGACAACAGATTCAACGCAATTTTCTGTTTGGATTGTGGCGTGGAAAAATTTCCCTTTGGGAAAGGATAGCCCGCTCTGATGATTTTTGTAGCCCGTTGGGTCAGCACCGCGAACGTGGTTTCCAGATGACCGACCAAATGTTGATTGGCCATCGGGGAGTAAGAAAAGTTGCTCCTGTTGGCATCGATATGGACCAACTTGCTGTTCAACAACCCCTCATTCCAGCCGCCAGAGGACATTTCGCTAAAGTTGCTCCCAACGGCCAGAATCAAATCAACCTCCTTATCCAATAGCACCTTGCTGGCGCTGCCATGCCCGGCAAAACCGAACACGCCGTGGTACAAAGGATGATAGGAGCTGACCAAAAATTTTCCAGCTGGCGTGCTCACCATGGGAATTTGCGTCAGTTCGGCAAATTCAACAATCTCATTGATGGCCGGAGCAGCCCCTTTGTCCAGATAAATGACCACGTTGTGCGCATGGCGGATACGTTGGCACAGTTGATCAATCCCTTTTTCATCAACGGTCTTCGGTTCCTGGATCACCGCATGCAGATCGTGGAGAAAATCCAGGGGCGTATCCAACCCCTGGTTGAGAATGTCTTGTGGAATACTCAGATGTACCGGACCTCTGGGATGGTTGAAAGCCGTGCTGATGGCCGTAATCAACTGCCTCTCGATCTGATCTGGATGAGAGATCATGCAGTTGAAGCGGGTGCAGCCCTCAAACATGCCCACGACATGCACCGACGAACGGGTGGACTCCTGGAGCGCATTTCTGCCAATGTTGGGCAGGGCCGTTTGGGCAGTGATCACCAACATGGGGACGCGGTCTTCGTATGCGGAAGCCACACCGGTGATCAGATTGGTCGCCCCAGGACCGGTGGTGGCACAACATACCCCCAACCGCCCCGTCTCCCGCGCGTAACCATCCGCCATGAAGGCCGCACCACTTTCATGACGGGTGACCAACACCCTTGGCCTGCGCCCCTGTCTGGCAAAGCGGGCCAACGCATTGAACAGCGGTTCGATTGCCCCGCCAGGAACACCGAAGATGTAGTCCACATCCAGTTGTTCCAAGTAATGCAGAATAAGGTCAGCAAACGTCTGCTTGACGGGTTGGACTTCAGGTTCCTGCGCAGGAACCGCAACAAGTCTGGACTGTGAAATCATCAATTGCTCCTGATGTCGTCGGAATCACGGGAACCCGTTATTAGGCTTCAGATCTCTGATAATCCATCCCGATTACCTTCAGTATGTCATTGGCAGGGGCCAGATACTCCTCCCAAGCCCGATTGACCATATCATCCAAGACCATATTGATGATCGTTTCTCTGCCACACTTTTCAAACTGCCCAGGAAAGGCCCTGTCCAATGACTCATTGGTAAAGACCTCTTCGAGTTCACCAGCGGTTTCGTTGATCGTAAAGACAACATCATGGCGACATATGACGCGCGCAATCTGTTCGACAAGGTTGACGGTATTGGTGGTCATGGCATTTACCCTATCAAAATATGGAAAGATGATGTGGGGCGCGCGTCTGTCTGGAGACCCAGTCGACGCAGATCAAGCCACCCCACCCCTTCAGAACCAATCCTAGGTTCCGCGCGACATTATGTTGGGACTCTTGCCAATTTTGTATCGTTCAGATAATGCATTTTATATCAGAAGGCGGGTGACAGAATGTCATGTTTTGGTCTACAGAATTAGTCCGAATAACGCTTGAATTTGTTGCATAAACCACGCAACGAACAGATACACCATCGCTTGACCGCAAAATATAATACACAATTATATTAGTTTATTAACTAATCTTGATTTGATTATTGATTATATTTCGCCCCCTCAAACAGCAAATTTGACCGCTGCCAACGCTGCTCCGCCCCCAAACGAACCAGAGAATATCGTATAATGACAGATACAAAACAATTAATATTCTGCATGCAAAAACCACACCGTCCACCAATACAAAAATCGGTTCACTAATCTTTACGGGGAAGTATGCAACTTAAGCGTTCATCGAATAACCTAATCCTACCCGCAACATGACCAACCACCACTATTCGTCCATGCTATCACGCTCGCGTGGCGATTGGCAATCCATTTATCCAGATCCAACAAATAACTATCGCCACTCTTTGCGTTCAAGACAACGAAAAAACCCCCAAGGGCGATGATTATTTATGTTATCATACAACGCCGCAGTGCGGCCCCCCTGGCCGACATCCATCGGGGGGTGCGCACCACAAAACAGGTTGGCATGAAACCTCTACATCTGCTGGCCTGCCCATGGCAGACTATCCGCGTTTATACTTTCACCCGATGGGCCTGGAGTGCCGAGTACGCAGCGACTTTCTCGCCTCTTTCTGCCTTTGACTGATCAGTACAGAGAGTTCCGCCTTGAAAAGCAACAATTCCCGCAACGACCAGTTGCCAATTGCCAACAAACACTCCTGTGTGGCCTTCTGGGCTGACTCCTCAATTTTTATGACCATCTCTTTCCTTATCCCTCTCGATGCACGCAACACACGCTCCCATTGTGACAGGGCAAAGCGCCCTGACCGTCTCCCAGCGTGCGCAGTGTGACAACCTACTTGTAGGGATAATCTTTGTATTTGGCCACCACGACACCGGATACCCACAAAGCCTCCGGCACCTCCAGCAAAGGATAGCGGGCGTTGAGCGGTTTCAAATATTTTTTGCTGCCAACCACCATCAACTGCTTGAAGGTCAGAGAGGTGTCACCGTCAATATAGCCCACGATAAACTGGTTATGTTTGCCAGACTGGGTGGGATCCAGGATGATGATCTCACCCTCGCGAAACTCCGGTTCCATGGAGTCATCTGGCACCCGCAAGGCGAAGGCTTTATCTCCGGCTTTTGGGGCGATCGGCAACCAAGTATCGACAGTGGTCGGATGAAAGGATTCTGCAGGTTCCGAGCACAAGCGACCCGCCTCATCCCAGGAGATCAGGGGCAGTCGCGCAAACAATGGCGTCCGATGCAGTTCTCCCACATCCACGGCGTTGCCCACCTCCTCAGCAGACATGCCGGGCCGAGCACCACAAAGAGACATTTCACCACGTCCGGTTTCTAACCAAATGGGATCCACGCCGCAGGTCAGGGCAATGGACACCGTGCGTCGGGAAGATTTGGAACGGTCACATTCCAATTTATGTACCGCTGTTTGGCTGATACCGACTCTATCGGCCAACTCTTTTTGGGTGAATTTGGCATACTTGCGCGCCGTTGTAATTCTTTCTCCAAATTTCATTGCTGAGCTCCTTGATTGTCCATCAGCCGACCTATATCCCTGCCAGCTTTCAATGGAAGATTACCCATTCTGGCACCCCTGGTTACGGAGGCCACAAAAATTTCAGACACCGATTTGACCCATTCCCCCCGCATCAGCAGGCGTTCAAAGTCTTGGAGCTGTCGTGTTCCTTCACGACAGCTCAAATTCCGATAAATGCTATCAGATTAGAAACAAAGTTACAACAGAATTGCAGAGATTACCTGAAAATTCTGCATATTACGCTAAAATACCCGATCAAAATTGCCAATTGTCCGCGCGCAATACAACAGCCTTGTACAATACCCCAGTGAATCCGAAGTGCGTTGCCTGTCCCGTTGCTCCGGCACAGCATGGGATGATTGATGTAGATATATTTGCGAAATAACACCATATTGCAAGAACAATGGCAACAACGGCCCCACCCATATTGAAGAGTGTTCCGGGCAACTGGGCCAAAACGGGTCAAGTGATCTGAAAAAGCCGCTGGAAACTGGCCTCCTCAAGCACCTTGCGAATTTGCGGATGGGCGTGTGCCAACTCTATTTGTTGTTCCCGAGTGCCCGCTTCCTCGCGCAGAACGATCAGCATACCCAGCGCCGAGGAGTCAATAAACTCGGTTTTGGAGAGATCAACGACAAAACGCTTCTGCTTCTTCCGGTCGGAGATCTCATGGCGATAGGCGTCACGAAATTGGCGATGCAAGCCAAAGCTGAACTTGCCATCCACGTGGATGATGGTTTCTTTATCGGTCCGAATCACGGAAACATTTCCAGGTAGAGTGCTCATCTTCGTTTCTCGACAACAAGGTAGTGCGCCAGAGTGGGCAATATCAGTCAAATATCATATTGTTGCACTGCAGCATAACGGAGTGCTTCAAGGACTGTCAATTCAATTTTTGCAATTTTGTGTAAAATTTTTTAGAGATGGTGCCACACACATCGGGAGGCCAGAGAACGGCATGGATGCCCGGCAAGCAGAGCCCCTGTTCAATTGCATTAATTGGCCTCAAACTTGCTCTAACACTGGCAGACCCGACGTGACCGGGTCGGGTTGAAGTAATAAAAAATGTAAATCAAACAAAGTGTTGAGGAGAGAGAGCATGGACTACTACGGATATCAGACCGCGTCAACATTCCAACAAGAAGCGGTTGCCTTCATGGCTCCGCCCCCTGGAATGGTGGAGCATCCGACTGAGGCAGTGGGTGTACATTCGCCGAGTAGTGAAGCCGCATCGATCCCGGTAGCGAAGGCGGCGGATCCCTTTCAGATGTTGGAAGCGAAGATGGAGACCATGCGTAATGCCATTTATGCATGGAAGGGCCGCGCCGAAAGCCTGCAGAACACTTTGAGCGAGCGGGAAGCCCTGGCTGCCGCCCAGCAGCAGCAGATCCAGGCGATGCAGGAAGAGATCGCCCGCATGCAGTTGTCGCTGCAGCAGCATCAGGAGCGGATTCAGTATCAGGAAGAGTTGTTGACAGAAGAGCAGGCCAAGAGCACCGCCATGGAAGAGCAAGGCGCCAGCTATCTGCTGCAGTTGAGCGAAAAAGAGCAATTGATTTCCGATGCGGATGCCAAAATCCTGACCCTGGAACAGTTGGCGATCCGTTTCGAGGTGCAGATTCAACACATGAACAGCGAGCAGCAGCAGTTGGAGAGCACCCTGACCAGCAAAGACAAACACGTTGCCGATCTGGAGGGGTATATTGCCCTGGTCGAGCAGGAGAATGGCGCCCTCAAACAGCAGTTGGAGCAGTTCACTGGCGCCAATCACCAAATGCTGGATCGGTTGAACACCATGCTGGACCGTTTCACCGGCGAAGCCGACGACACCACCTTTGCCCTGCCGCCAAGCAGCGGTGCGGGCATGGATCTGTATGGTGCCACGGCTGGCCACGCCTGACGATTGTCGTCAGAGTCGCCTTAAGCGACCGTTTGTCAGCTTGATTGGCCCGATGGCCCAGGAGAGTGGTTTCCTGGGCCATCGTTTTACGGCAAAAGCGGGTTCTAACCCGATAGCGAGTTGAAAAAGGAGGCCAAATCAATAAAGCTGTTGACGGCTTTTTTTAATTCCGGGCTCACGGTCTGCTCCACGCTGGCCACCTCCACCCGAATCCCTTTGCGGCGTAACTTTTTGGCCAGATAGGCAAAATCCTGATCACCCGTCACCAATACCACCACATCCGGTTTCACCTCAAAGGCGTACTCCATGGCATCCATGGCCATTAACACATCCACATTGGCCGAATAGAGGCGATCCCCCTTTTCACTTTCGCCCCGTTCTTTGCCAAACCACGCCACAGTCATGAAGCCATTGAACTCCAAAAAATCACGGCGCTTGATCTTCTTGTCGCGAGAAATTTTCCACTCCTGAGGCAGAAACTCCTCTTTCCATTGTGGTGGGAAACCAATATAAATCACTACCTCCACCAGAACCCTGCCTTCACCTTGATTGGACAGAAACTCTCTCAACTTCAGATAATCGGGCTGTTTACCCAATATGGAAGCCGTATTGATAAAATTGGCATCATCAACAAAAACCATTACACGGTGAGGAACATAAGATTTATTGCGCTGAACAGCGTCGCTGGCCATAAAAACTCCTTAAAAGATGCAAAAATTCCTGCAAAACAAAACGCACCATCCCTCGTTCAAAGGGTAGCCGTAACTCTCTGCCAACGCAAGAGATTGACTATCCTGGTCCCATAAAATTGTTGCATGATCTTTTGCATATCGGCAGGTAGTGATCCATGGGGTTTTATTCTTAACCAACCAATTCCTGGTAGCGAAAACAGTCAACCGTATGATCCATGACCAATCCTGCCGATTGCATATAGGCATAGATGATGGTGCTGCCCACAAAGTTCATGCCTCTTTTTTTTAATTCTTTGGCAATCCGGTCGCTCTCCACGGAGGTGGCGGGAAGTTCCGCCAGGGTACGCCAATGGTTAATTTTGGGTTGATGATCGACAAATCCCCACAAAAAGCGGGCAAACGAACCGAACTCTTCCTGCAGGGCCAAAAACACCCGTGCATTGCGGATGGCGCTGGCGATTTTTAAGCGGTTACGCACAATGGCTGGATCAAGTTGCAAGGCCAGCGCCTTTTCTGCATCAAAACGGGCAACCTCCTGGGGATCAAAGTGGGCAAAGGCCCGCCGATACCCCTCCCGCTTGCGCAAAACCGTGTCCCAACTCAAGCCGGCCTGCGCTCCCTCCAGAACCAACAACTCAAAAAGTTGCCGATCATCATGGATCTGGACCCCCCATTCCTGGTCGTGGTAGGCCACATAATAGTCTTTGTCGAGTGGCACCCACTGACACCGCACCCGATGTTCCATAAAAATCTCCTTGTAACAAGGCAATATGGCGCGCATCCAAAACAAAAACGGTCACCCTGTTGGGTGACCGTTTTCGGAATTTGGTGAGCCGTGTTGGAGTCGAACCAACGGCCCGCAGATTAAAAGTCTGCTGCTCTGCCATCTGAGCTAACGGCCCATAGCGCTATCAAGTCAAACCACATTTATATATCAAGCCATACTGGCCTGACAAGGTTTTTTCGTGCGGTCCCCTATTTTAATCAACCGGCTCCTAATCTCTTTCATCCAACCATGCCATTTGAATCGCTTCCAGGATCTTTTCATTGCAGCGTTCTTCCCGGTCGTCAAAACCTGGCAGCGCCATCACCCACTGCAGCAAATCGGTAAAACGCACCGTTAACGGATCGACCTCCCCCTTGCTGTCCGCCAAGGCAATCCCAATCTCCCGCACATCCGTCCACTTCATCGCTTTTGCCCTTTGCCCAACTGAATGTTGACCGAATATTCCGGGATCGTGACCTTGAGGCCGTCCAATGCGTCATTCAGCACAATCTGGCACGCCAAACGACTGGTGTGCGTCAACCCAAAAGCCATATCCAGCAGATCTTCTTCATCTTCCACCGCCGCCGGCAGCTTGTCAAACCATTCAGGATCCACAATGACATGGCAGGTGGAACAGGCCAACGAACCCTCGCAGGCTCCTTCCAACGGAATATCGTACAAATGCGCCGCCTGTAGCACCGTCATTCCCTCTTCCACGTCAACCGTGCTGTCCATCGGCAAGAATGTGATTCTCGGCACCCTGCTCCTCCTTCCTGTGTACTGCACACAACCCAATCAGGCAAAATCCCCGACGTGACGCCCCTGCATGGCCGCCTTGATGCCCCGATCCATGC
Organism: Magnetococcales bacterium; assembly: GCA_002753095.1. Classification (GTDB taxonomy): domain Bacteria; phylum Pseudomonadota; class Magnetococcia; order Magnetococcales; family Magnetaquicoccaceae; genus Magnetaquicoccus. The sequence goes on along the minus strand of PDZU01000037.1, from coordinate 6,978 downwards.
GCCGTTGCGCAAAAAAGGTCGTCTCCTTGTCCAGACGGCTAACCTGCTGGTTGATCCGCTCATGATCCTCAACCAATAAACTCTCCAACAACCGCCCCGCCGACGCCTCCACCAACTCCCGTTCCGCCGTGCTCAACAGATCACCATCCTGCTGCAAAGCGGCCCGCAAGGCATGCAAAACCCGCTCCGCCTCCACTTTGGCCTCGTGCAACAAACGCAAGCGCATGTCATCCGCACCATGGGTCAATGCCTCGCGCAGCATCTGCTCAATCTGGCCATCGCTCAAACCATAAGAGGGTTTGACCACGACCGATTGCTCCACGCCAGTGGTCTCCTCCTGCGCCGCAACCGTTAACAAGCCATCGGCATCCACCCGGAAAGTGACCCGAATCCGAGCCGCTCCCGCAACCATCGGCGGAATGCCACGCAACTCAAAACGCGCCAACGAACGACACTGACTCACCAACTCCCGTTCGCCCTGCACCACATGGATGGCCATGGCACTCTGCCCATCCTTGAAGGTGGTAAACGCCTGCGCACGCGCCGCCGGAATGGGCGTGTTGCGCGGAATCACCTTCTCCACCAACTCCCCCATGGTCTCCAAGCCCAACGATAACGGCGTTACATCCAACAGCAACAGTTCGCTCTCCTTGTTGCCTGCCAACAAATCTGCCTGATGGGCTGCCCCCAACGCCACCACCTGATCTGGATCCAAATCAGACAACGGCTCACGCCCAAACAACTCCGCCACATAACGCCGCACCGCCGGAACCCGTGTCGATCCCCCCACCAACACTACCCCCTGCAACTGCTCCGGCCTGATCCCGGCATCCTTCAAGGCCCGCCGACAGACCAAGCCGGTACTGCGCACCAAATCCTCGATCAGGGTTTCAAAACGACTACGCGTCATCGCCTGCTGCCACACCGTTCCATCCGGCAGCGGCAACGGCATGTTGACCTGCTCTGCCGTGGTCAACGCCTCTTTGGTGTTGCGGGCCAGTTGACGACACGCCTGCAGGCGCTGCCCATCCAACCCCTCTTCACCCAACAGCGTCACAATTTCGGTCAGCACCCTCTGATCAAAATCATCCCCACCCAGTCGGGAGTTGCCACCCGTCGCCAACACCTGAAACACCCCCTGCTCCAGGCGCAGAATGGAAACATCAAAGGTTCCGCCACCCAGATCATAAATGGCAAAAAGACCCTGCCGGTCCGCCCCCCCTTCAAAGCGGTCCAGACCATAGGCCAGGGCCGCCGCTGTCGGTTCGTTGACCAGTCGCAAGACCTCCAGCCCCGCCAACCGGGCCGCATCTTTGGTGGCCTGCCGTTGCGCATCATCGAAGTAGGCCGGAACCGTCACCACCGCCCCCTGCAACGGTCCCCCCAGCGCCTCCTCGGCCCGCAGCTTGAGCACCTTGAGAATTTCTGCCGACACCTCTACCGGCGAAACGAGCCGATCCGCCACGTCAATACAGACCATGCCCCCTTCCCCATCCTGTAACGGCCAGGGGGGGGTGGCATGCGTCGGATCTTTCTGGAGCTCCTGCAAACCCCGCCCCATCAAGCGCTTGACCGAACTGATGGTGCGCTCTGGATGGCTGAGCGCCAGTTGCTGCGCCGCACGACCGACTACAATCTGACGCTGGCCGGCATAATGCACCACCGAAGGCAAAGCGCACTGCCCCTCCGCATCCGGGATGCATAAAGGCCCGCCATCCGTACTCATGGCGGCAACCAACGAATAGGTGGTCCCCAGATCAATCCCCACCACCCGCTTGACCGGACCCGCATGCGGCGCTGCGGATTGTCCCGGCTCGGCTATATCAAGAAGAAAATCCATCGCACGCCCTTTAGAAGTGTCTACCCAACCCTCAATCAGCCATCCTGCTGCCAAAGCTGCTCTTCAACCTGATCCATCGCCTCCAGAAAACGGCGCTGATAACGCAGGCGGTGGTTGCATCGGGCCACAGCCTGCCAATCCACCGCAGTCGCTCCATGCAGAGCGCGCAAGGCTGCAAGCTCCTGGGCAATGCGCTGGTCCGCCTCGCGGCGCAACGACTGCAAACGCTGCATGGCCTGGGGATCGGTGATCTCCACCTCCTCCAGGGCCTCCCGCTGCTCCATCACCTCCATCAGGAAAGCGGGCTCCCGATTGAGCGCCTTTTCATCAATCGCCCCGCCCTGCCCGCTCCGTTCCAGCAGATATTCACTGCGCAACAGGGGATCCTTGACGGTTTGATAGGCCCGATTCAGATGGGTGACCTGTTCCAGCGACAAACGCCGTTCCGTGGCGCTACGCTGGACAAATCGGTCGGGATGAAACGCCCTCTGCAAGTCCTGATAGGGCTGCTGCAACCGTGCAGCATCCAAATCAAAAGCGGCTGACAAAGAAAAAAGTGCAAAAAAATCCACCTGTGCTGCAACCGGCTGAATCACCTGACAGGTTGCACAAAAGGCACTGCCAACTGCGACCCACCCCTGACACGACCAACAGAAGCTTCCCGCCTGTTCAGACCTTGAAGGATTCACCACAGCCACACTGCTCTTTGACCTGAGGATTGGTAAACTTGAAGCCCGACTTGAAGGCAGAGGACTCAAAATCCACCTCGGTGCCATCCAGCACCAGCAGGGACTTGCCATCCACCACAATGCGGATGCCATGGCTTTCAAACTGCTGATCGGCCTCCTGCAGTTGGTCGGCATACTCCAGTTTATAGGATAAACCGGAACATCCAGCCGTGGAGACCCCAATACGGATGGCCGAATCCGGGGTACCCCGCTTTTGTAACATTTGCCGGGCGCGCTCGGCAGCCCGTTGGGTCATGCTGACAGCCATGGAAGAGCTCCTGTACCGAAAAAATGAAAGCCACAAAGAGTCTGCAGCAACTTAAACCGACTCTGCCCCCTTTTGTTTGTTGCGATAATCGCTAATGGCGGTTTTGATGGCATCCTCGGCCAAGACTGAACAATGGATCTTGACCGGGGGCAAGGCCAGTTCGTCGGCAATCTGCTGATTTTTGATGGACAACGCCTCGTCCAAACTTTTACCCTTCAACCACTCCGTCACCAACGAAGAGGACGCAATCGCCGAACCGCAACCGAAGGTCTTGAATTTGGCATCGGCGATCACGCCTTGATCATCGACACGAATCTGCAACTTCATCACATCACCGCATGCGGGCGCACCCACCATCCCGGTGCCCACATTGGGATCATCCTTGTCCAGACTGCCCACATTGCGGGGATTTTCGTAGTGATCCAACACTTTGTCATTGTAAGCCATGTCTCTACCTCTCCCTTCCAAGCGTCAATCAATGATGGCCGGCCCATTGAATGGAGGCGATGTCAATCCCCTCCTGAACCATTTCCCACAGGGGTGACATTTCGCGCAGTCGATTGACCGCATCCACCACCAGATTGGCGGTAAAATCAATCTCCTCCTCGGTGGTAAACCGCCCCAGACCGAAACGGATGGAAGTGTGCGCCTGCTCCTCGCTGACCCCCAAGGCCCGCAACACATAGGACGGTTCCAGGGAGGCTGAGGTACAGGCCGAACCGGACGAAACCGCCACATCCTTGATGGCCATCATCATCGACTCGCCTTCGACAAATCCAAACGAAAGATTCAAATTACCAGCCAGACGGTGTTCCAGGCTGCCATTGAGTTGCACATGGGTCAACCGGGAGCAGATGCCATCCAGCAAGCGTTGCCGCAACCCCAGCAGGCGTTGATTTTCCGCGTTCATCTCTGCACCTGCCAGTTCACACGCCTTGCCCAGCCCGACCAGCAACGGGGTCGCCAGCGTACCAGAACGCATGCCCCGCTCGTGACCACCGCCGTGGATGATCGGTTTCAGGCGCACCCGGGGCCGCCGCCGCACATACAAGGCACCAATGCCCTTGGGTCCATAGAGCTTGTGGCCGGATAACGACATCAGATCAATCTGCATCGCCTCCACATCCAGCACCATCTTGCCCGCCCCCTGGGCCGCATCACAGTGAAACAGCACCTTTTTCTGTCGGCACAGGCGACCAATCGCCTCCAAGGGTTGCAGCACGCCGATCTCATTGTTGCCCGCCATGACCGAAACCAGAATGGTCTCATCGGTGATCGTCGCCGCCAACAGTTCCAGATCGATCAATCCATCCGCCTTGACCGGCAGATAGGTGACCGTAAACCCCTCCGACTCCAGATGCCGGCAGGTATCCAACACCGCCTTGTGTTCGGTGACCGGGGTGATGATGTGCCGCCCCTTGTCCTGATAAAAGCGGGCCACCCCCTGGATGGCCAGATTGTTCGACTCTGTGGCCCCAGAGGTGAAGACGATCTCACGCGGGTCGGCGTGGATCAACGCCGCCACCTGTTCACGCGCCTTCTCAACCGCCTGTTCTGCCTCCCAACCATAGGCATGCGACCGCGAGGCCGGATTGCCGAATTTTTCCACAAACCAGGGTAACATTTCGTCCAACACCCGTGGATCCATCGGAGTGGTGGCTTGGTAATCCATATAGATCGGTTTTTTCATCCCGTCGCCTCACCAGTGCAATAGCCGTTTTATCCCTTTGATTAAACTTTCCGTCAATCGTTCCATCTCATCCTGAGTGGTACTCCATCCCATGCTGATACGAATCATGCTGCTGGCCAGTTCCGGGTCATACCCCATTTCCAACATGACCGGTGACGGACGACTGCGACCAGAACCACAGGCCGATCCACTGCTGATGGCGACCCCCTCCAAGTCCAGACTCATCACCAAGGTTTCGCCATGCACGCCGGGTATCAAAAAAGCGCTGGTATTGGCCAAACGCGCAACACCCTGTCCGGCAATCTGGATCTCTGGCACTGCCTCCTGCAGCCGCTGCTCCAACTGCTGTTGCCACTGGCGCCACTGTTTGACCCGCACCACTCTTTCTGTCCCGGCGAGGGCTGCCGCCAGACCAAAGCCAACGATACCTGGCACATTTTCCGTACCGGATCGACGCCCCCGCTCCTGCCCACCCCCGGAAAGCAAGGGCTCAAAGGCCAGCGCCTTGTCCACCACCAAGGCACCCACTCCCTTGGGACCGCCCAGTTTGTGGGCCGACAGCGCCAGCAGGGAGAGATTCCACTCCGTAAAGGGAATATCCACCTTGCCAAACGACTGTACCGCATCGCACAACAGCGGAATTCCGCGCGCACGGCAAATCTGCGCCAGGGGTTCCACCTCCTGCAGCACCCCCGTTTCATTATTGGCATGCATCACGGCAACCAGGATGGTCTTGCTGCGCAGTTGGGCTTGCAGTGCATCCAACTGTACCCGACCGGAACCATCCACACCCACGCGACTGATTTCCATGCCATAGCGCCGCAACCGCTCACAACACTGCAGCACGGAAGGATGTTCGATGGCACTGATCAGGATATGCCCTTGAAACCCGTGCCGGGCCGCCTGACCAAAAAGGGCAGCATTGTTGGCCTCGGTGCCGCCACTGGTAAAAATAATCTGGCTGTCGTGTACCCCCAACTGCTCTGCCAAGCGGCGGCGCGCCTCGTCGATGCCTTGCCGGGAGGCCCGGCCTGCCCCATGCACCGAAGAGGGGTTGCCGAAACGTTCGGCATGAAAAGGCTGCATGGCGGCGTTCACTTCCGGACGCAGCGGCGAGCTGGCGTTATGATCCAAATAGACCATCATTCACCCTGCAAAGCCGGAAACCGTGCATCGGCCAACAGACGGGCCAGATTCAAGGACTCCAAATAGTGGTTCAGATGTTCGCCCACCTGTTCCCACAGGTGGTGGGTAATACAGCGCGAGGGATTGTCTGGATTGGTCAACCCCTGTCTGCACCCCTGTTCTGATGCGCCATCACACGAGGTCGCGCGTAGCGGTTCATCGACAGCGCGAATGATGGCCGCCACAGAGATAGCCTCCGGCCTCTCGCCCAAGACATAGCCACCCCCTGGCCCTCGCACACTGCGCACCAATCCCCGACGGCGCAGTTTGGCAAACAACTGTTCCAAATAAGAGAGAGAAATATCCTGACGGTGGGAAATTTCCGCCAGCGAAATCGGACCACGCAGGGCATAAAAGGAGAGATCCAACATGGCCGTCACCGCATACCGACCCCGTGTGGTCAATCTCATGGCACCCCCCCGCGCGTTGCGCTCTGCTGCGGCAAGAGGGCATTGGGTGTTTTTTCCAACTCTTCGTTGGTACTCTCCAACGCTTTGAGGCGTTGATCGATCTGTTTAACCTGATCCAGTACACAGGTCACAGCCCGCGCCACCGGGTCGGGCATATCACCGCTTTGCCCATACACCGGAAAGGCCAGGGCATGGTCGGCTGCCGGGGCATGATTGACGACAATTCGACCGGGAATGCCCACCACCGTACTGCCCGGCGGCACATCCTTGACCACCACGGCATTGGAACCCACCCGTGCGTTGGCTCCGATGGTGATCGGACCGAGTATCTTTGCCCCGGCCCCAACAATGACATTATCCCCCAGCGTGGGATGCCGTTTGCCCTTGTCCCAAGAGGTTCCTCCCAGGGTGACCCCATGGTACATGGTCACATTGTCGCCAATCTCCGCCGTTTCACCGATCACCACCCCCATGCCGTGATCAATGAAAAAACCCTTGCCGATTTTGGCCCCTGGATGGATCTCAATGCCAGAAAGAAAACGAAAAAATTGCGAGAGAAAGCGCGCCAGAAAACGAAAACGACGGCTCCACAACCAGTGGGACAGCCGATACCCCAGCAGGGCATGCATGCCTGGATAGCAGATCAACACCTCCAGAACCGTGCGCGCCGCCGGATCACGATGAAAAACAGCTTGCAGATCTTCCCGGAATCGTTTGAACATAGCACACTCACCCGCTGATTTGCCGACTGATCCAGGGCACGCGTCCAAAATCCCCTTTCAGCCGCAAGGCAGGGTGCAATATCCGAGGCTTCTTGTCAACTATTAAAACGGTTGCACTACTTTTTCTTGCCCTGT
>PDZU01000134.1 GCA_002753095.1 Magnetococcales bacterium | reverse complement strand
GCACCCTTTTTCTCGATGAAATTGGCGATCTTCCCCCCTCCATTCAGGTTAAATTGCTGCGTCTGATACAGGATGGACAGTATTATCCCTTGGGATCAGATTCACCGAAAATTTCCCAGGCTCGGATCATCGCCGCCACCAATCGGGAGATCCGGCGCGAAATGGTCCATGGCACGTTTCGGCAGGATCTGTTTTTTCGTCTGGCCAGCCATTTGGTGGAGATTCCACCGTTGCGGGATCGGTTGGAGGATTTGCCGATGCTGGTGGAGCATTTTGCCAGAAAGGCGGCGGAATCGATGAACAAACCCCTGTTACGGATACCTGCGGAGCTCTTTTCGCTGTTGTCGGCCTATGCGTTTCCTGGCAATGTGCGCGAACTGCGGGCACTGGTCTATGATGCTGTGGCCAACCATGGTTCCGGCACTGTGCTGGCCATGGACCGTTTTCGCGCTGCCGTCCGTACAGCGACCCAAAGCGCGCGGGACAAACAGCCCAAACCAACCAGCACCCCCCCCTCCCCGACTCAACAGGGGGTCGGCAACGATTTGTTGATCGTTCCTGGTCGTTTGCCCACCCTGAAGGAGGCCAGTGATTGGCTGGTCAACGAGGCGATTCGACAAGCCGATGGCAATCAGGGCAACGCGGCAGCCCTGTTGGGACTCACGCGTCAATCGCTCAATCGACGGCTGCTCAATACCCAACGCAAGACGTAAAACTCTGCAAGTTGGAAAGATTTCAAGGCGTTCCAAACGCATAAAACACCGCAAAGGCGGACTGGTGACAGTCCGCTTTTTTGCTTGTAATATTATGGAAACTTGGCTAACACCCAGGTGTGACCCATCCATTGCAACGGAGAATCGTCGGCATGTCCTCTGAGCCCAACAAACCTGTCACCTACAAAGATTCCGGCGTGGACATTGATGCCGGTAATCAGGTCGTCTCCCTGATCCGCGCCGCCGTCGCCTCTACCCATCGCCCGGAAGTCGCCTCCGACCTGGGCGGTTTTGGAGCCATCTTCCACCCCAATTGGCAAAAATATCGCGATCCGGTCCTGGTCTCCTCGACAGATGGCGTTGGCACCAAACTAAAATTGGCCTTCCTGACCGGACGCCTGGAAACGGTGGGGATCGATCTGGTGGCCATGTCGGTCAACGACCTGATCGTACAAGGGGCGGAACCCCTATTTTTTCTCGACTATTTCGCCACAGGCCGCCTTAAACCACAGGATGCCGCAACCGTCATTCAAGGTATCGCTGCCGGTTGCCGACAGGCCGGTTGCGCCCTGATCGGCGGCGAAACAGCGGAAATGCCCGGCTTCTACCCGGATGGAGAGTTTGATCTGGCCGGTTTCGCTGTTGGCATCGCCGAAAAAGATCAGATCATCGATGGACGCCACATCCAACCGGGTGATGCCGTGATCGGTCTGGCCTCCTCCGGTCCCCACTCCAACGGCTACTCTCTGATCCGTAAACTGGTTCTCGGCCCCGATGGTCCCGGCCTGAACGCCCCCTTCGCCGACACAACCCTGGGCGAGGCGTTGCTGACCCCAACCCGTATCTACGTCAAACCCCTGTTGCAACTGATGCAACAGGTCACTGTCAAAGGGTTGGTCCATATCACTGGTGGCGGCTTCTGGGAAAATATCCCGCGCATCCTGCCCGCCCAGTGCAGCGTGACCATTCACAAGGGAAGTTGGCAACAACCCGCCATTTTTGCGCTGTTGCAGGCCCTGGGACATATTCCAGAACACGAAATGTTGCGCACCTTCAACTGCGGTCTGGGCATGGTGCTTGTCGTCGCCCAAACGGAGGTGGAACAGACCCTGCAACACCTGCACCAGGCCGGGGAACAGGCGTGGTTGGTCGGTCAGGTACACGCGCGTCTCTCAACCGAGGATGCGGCGGTTACCGTCGTCTAACCCCCCCTTAGAACGGATGGATCCAGCATGCATACCCCCTCCTCTCCGCTGCGTATTGCCGTCCTGATCTCCGGTGGCGGCAGCAATCTGCAAGCCCTGATCGATGCCTGCGAAGCCGGTATCATCCCAGGCCGCATTGTCCTGGTCATCAGCAATCACCCAACCGCCTTCGGCATCGAACGGGCCAAACGGCACCAGATTGCCACCCATGTTGTGGACCATCGCCTCTACCCCAACCGGGAAAGTTTTGATCAGGAACTGATCCGTCTGCTGGATCAATACGAGACACAGTTGGTCTGTCTGGCCGGCTTCATGCGGGTGCTCAGCGACCATTTTACCCACCACTACGCCAATCGCCTGATCAACATCCATCCAGCCCTGCTGCCCGCCTTTCCCGGACTACACGTGCAACAACGGGCCATCGAAGCCGGCGTCCGCTTTTCCGGGGCCACCGTCCATTTTGTCGTGCCGGAGGTCGATGCCGGTCCGATCATTGTGCAAGCCGTGGTCCCCGTGCTGGCCGATGATAACGCAGAGACCCTGGCCGCCCGCATCCTGCGCCAGGAACATCGCCTCTATCCGCTGGCCGTGCGCTGGTTTGCCGAAGGTCGATTGCAGATTGTCGGCAATCAGGTCCGTCTCTTGAATGCGCAAGAAGATGAACAGGCTGCCCTGATTCATCCCTTAAGCGCCTGATCCTCTGTCCGACGCGATCCGGGATGATGACTCTCCTCACTCTGCAGTTTGCCGGTTATCTCTCTACCGGTCTGTTGGCTGGTGTTCTGGCTGGACTCTTCGGTGTCGGCGGCGGCATCATCATCGTGCCTGCTCTGCTCTATCTGTTTCATCTGGATGGCATCAATCCGGTCATCTCCATGCAACTGGCCGCCGGAACTTCATTGGCCACCATCATTTTTACCAGCCTGTCGGCCACCTGGAACCACCATCAACGCCACAGCGTCCACTGGTTGATGGTGCGCCGCTATAGCCCTGGCATGGTTATTGGTGTCTGGTTGGGCGCCCAACTGGCCGCCATACTGGAAAGTGATGACCTAGCCATCCTCTTTGCCCTCTTTGAAATCGCTGTTGGCTTGCGCATGATCATACCGACCGCCAACCATGCCACACCCGCAGCAGAGCGCGCCAACGACCCCAAAGTGGAACGTCTCCTGCCCGTCAGCGCCACGGCGACCCTGATCGGCACCTTAAGCACCCTGTTCGGGATCGGCGGCGGCACCATGCTGGTACCTGCCTTGACCCTCCTCTCCGGTCTGACCATCCATCAAGCCATCGGCACCTCCTCGGCCATCGGTGCTGTTCTCTCCCTGGTCGGCACCACCGGCATGATTCAATCCGGCTGGGAAAACAGCGCCCTGCCCCCCGATACCCTGGGCTTCGTGGTCCCGGTGGCCGCCCTGGGGGTGATTCTGGGCACCTTGATCACCACCCCGCTGGGTGTCAAACTGGCGCACGTTACCGAACCTCAACATCTGAGAAAAGGGTTCGGCATTCTCCTGCTGCTGGTTGGTATCCGGCTGCTGTGGTAAGCCATCCCCTGGAGAACATGACCATGTTTCTTGACCGTTCCCGCGTTTTGCATACCCTGCAATCGGCTTTTACACACCGCCGTGTGCTGGTGGTGGGCGATTTAATGCTGGATCGCTATCTGTGGGGCGAAGTTTCCCGCATCTCCCCGGAGGCACCCGTCCCTGTGGTGCGCCTGCAACGGGAGAGCGAAAGCGGCGGTGGTTCGGCCAATGTGGCGCTCAATCTGGTCAATCTGGGGCTGCAAACAACCCTGGCTGGCTGGGTGGGTGAAGATCAAGCCGGCATTCGCCTGCGCGCACTGCTGCAACACGCCGGTGTAGCAACTGGCCTGATCCATACCCTGCCCGACCGCCCCACCATCACCAAAACCCGCATCATCGGCGGCCATCAGCAGATGCTGCGCCTGGATCTGGAAGAGAGTCGCCCCCTGGACGGGGCTTTTCTGCAGGCGTTCCAACAACGCATCCTGGACCATCTGCACCACCCGGAGAGTCGACCGCAGGCCATTCTGCTCTCCGATTATGGCAAGGGCATGTTGCAGGAGGCACTCTGCCAGAGCCTGATCCAGAATGCCCGCACCCTGAATATTCCCCTGTTGGTCGATCCCAAAGGGATGGATTATCATAAATATCGCCAAGCCACGGTCATCACCCCCAACCGGCGTGAGTTGATCGAGGCTGTTGCCGCCCAGGAGAAGGAACACATCACCCCAGAGGATCTCAATCGCCTGTTGCAGGCTGGGCAACGACTACGCCACAGCTTGCAGATCGATCTGTTGGCCGTAACCCTGAGCGAGCAGGGTATCGCTCTGCTGGAGGCCGACAAGGAGCCTCGGCGCATTCCGGCCATGGCCCGCGAGGTTTATGATGTTTCGGGGGCTGGCGATACGGTGATCAGTACCCTGGCCGCCTGCATGGCCGCCGAATTGACCATCATGGATGGCCTGCATCTGGCCAATATCGCCGCCGGTGTCGTGGTCGGCAAACTGGGTACCACACCGATTACCCGCGTGGAGTTGCTCTCCGCCCTGGCCAGCGAGGAGCATCTCGCCCAATCGGACAAAATCTGTACCTTGGCAGTCGCTCTGCAGCGGGTCAATCAATGGCGGCAACGGGGTGAACGTGTTGTTTTTACTAACGGTTGTTTCGATCTGCTACACGCCGGACATGTCACCTATCTGGAACAAGCCCGCCAGTTGGGGGCCCATCTGGTGGTGGGACTCAACACGGATCGTTCCGTGCGGACTCTGAAAGGCCCCAACCGCCCGATCATCCACGAAGCCGACCGGGCCAGAGTGCTGGCGGCCATGGCCTCTGTGGATCTGGTCATTCCCTTCGACGAAGAGACACCCTTGACCTTGATCCGCACGCTGCAGCCCCATATCCTCGCCAAAGGGGCCGATTATCAGGAGCATCAGGTGGTTGGCGGCGAGGAGGTCAAAGGCTGGGGCGGTCGTGTCGCCCTGGTGCCTTTGGTGGAAGGGCGCAGTTCCAGTCGCATCATGGCCCATATTCAACGCCAGCAAGATGAGCTATCACAACAAGGAGCGTAGCCTATGTATATCGTCACCGGCGGTGCCGGCTTTATCGGATCCAACATCGTGGCCGGACTCAACCTGCAGGGCCACCGCCAGATCCTGGTGGTCGATAATCTGACAAAAGGGGATAAATTTCTCAACCTGCGCGACCTGGACATCGCTGACTTCATGGATAAAACGGAATTCCGTGACCATGTCCGCAAGGGATATTTTCAGGACAAGGGGATCAAGGCCATCTTCCATCAGGGTGCCTGCTCCGATACCATGGAGTATGATGGCCGCTACATGTTGGACAATAATTTCACCTATTCCAAGGAGCTGTTGCATCTGGCCTTGGAAAAGAACATTCCCTTGATCTACGCCTCCAGTGCGGCGGTTTATGGCGCCAGCACCACCTTTCGGGAACACCCGGACAACGAAAAGCCGCTCAATGTGTATGGCTATTCCAAGCTGCTTTTTGATCGCCATGTTGAGCAGTTGCGGCCCCAGATACACAGCACTGTGGTTGGTCTGCGCTATTTCAACGTCTATGGCCCCCGCGAGCAGCACAAGGGGCGGATGGCCTCCATGGTCTATCAACTCTATTATCAACTGCTCAATACGGGTGTCGCCCAACTGTTTGCCGGCTCCGGCGGCTATGGCGATGGCGAACAACGGCGCGATTTTATCAGTGTCGGTGACGTGGTACGCATCAATCTGGCCTTGGCCAGAAAGCATGACCTGCAGGGTGTGTGCAACGTCGGCACGGGTGCAAGCCGCAGTTTTAACGATATTGCCCGCCATCTGTGCCATCTGTTGGGCAAAGGGAGCATCCATTACAAAACCATGCCGGAAGGGTTGGCCAAAAAATATCAGAATTTTACCGAGGCCGATGTCAGTCAACTGCGCACCCTGGGCCTTGCCGAACCGTTCACCCCCCTGGAAGCGGGCATTGAGGCGTTTGTGCGCAGTGAACAAGCCTTGAACCAACCCTAACCACCGCAGGGAACGCCATGAGTCAATCTGACGCCATTCTGGTTATCGGTCCCTCCTGGGTGGGCGACATGGTCATGGCGCAACCCCTGCTGATGCTGTTGCAGGCGCGTCAACCGCAACGGCCAGTGGACGTAGTCGCCCCCCCCTGGAGTCTGCCCCTCTTGCAACGCATGCCGCA
>PDZU01000133.1 GCA_002753095.1 Magnetococcales bacterium | reverse complement strand
TGACCGCAGCGGCAAAACCGCTCTCCATGGGCGGTACAGAAATCAGTGATGTACACCGTTTGGCGGAAGCAGAGATCACATTGGTGATTGGCCACGCCATGGAGGATGCCGCCGACCTGTTACAGAAACGAACCGGCGTTACAGATACACGATTTTCCAGCTTGATGGGTATGGATGCCACCGACCGTCTGCTGACCGTGCTCAGTCGGGTCAGTGGCAAGCCGGTGCCACCCCTCTGGATCCGTTATCGTTCCCAATATCAGGATGCCTTGCTGGACAGTCACTTTTTGTTGGGCCAAGCCCGCATTGCCGTGGCTTGCGAGGCCGATCAACTGTTGGGTTGGACAGCCCTGTTGCGCGAGGTGGGGGCCGAAATTCCCTTGGCTGTGGTTCCGGTTGCCACGGCAGCCCTGCTCGGAGAGGGTCCAGCACTGACACGGGTGGGCGATTTGTGGGATCTGGGCCGCTGGGGTGCGGAGGCCGATATTGCGCTGCTGATTGCCAACGCGCACGCCGAAGCGGTTGCCCAGCAGTTACAGCGCCCCCTGTTCCGGGTTGGTTATCCCATCCATGACCGTCTGGGCAGTTTCCGCCAGTGTCGTATCGGTTACCGGGGTGGACGGGATACCCTGCGGGATGGCGAACAGACGGCTGGTGTTGCTTTTACCTTGGAAGAGCGGTTAAAAATCGCCCAGGCGTTGGATGACATGGGCGTGCCGGGGTTGGAGATCGGCATTCCGGCCATGGGAGCGGAAGAGCAGGAGGAGATTCGGGCCATTGCTGGACTGGGACTACAGGCCGAGTTGATGGTTTGGTGTCGCATGTGCGCGCAGGACATCGCGGCAACCCGTTCCCTGCCGGTCCAATGGGTGGATTTGTCCATTCCGGTCTCCCGGCAACAGATCGTGGGCAAACTGCACAAAAGTCCAGAGTGGGTCTTGGCAGCCATTACCCGCCACGTGGCCGAGGCGCGTGCCTTGGGTTTCCGGGTCTGCGTAGGGGGGGAAGATGCCTCGCGGGCCGAGGAGGATTTTCTGCTGCGGGTAGTGGAGCAGGCAGAGCGGGCCGGGGCAGAACGGTTTCGTTTTGCCGATACCCTGGGTATCCTGGAACCCTTTACGGTGTACGAACGGCTGCGCAGCCTGCGTCAGGCCAGTGACTTGGCACTGGAGATGCACGCCCATGATGATCTGGGACTGGCAACTGCCAACACCTTGGCCGCCATTCGCGCCGGAGCCACCCACGTCAACACCACCGTCAACGGTTTGGGCGAACGGGCGGGCAATGCCCCACTGGAGGAGGTAGCCGCCGGAATGAAACATTTCTTTCAACAGGAAAGCGGCATTGATTTGAGCCGCTTTCCCCCCTTGTCACGGTTGGTGGAACAGGCTTCGGGCATCCCTTTGGGCGAGTTGAAAAGTCTGGTCGGCAAGCGCGCCTTTCTGCACGAATCCGGGATCCATGTCGACGGTCTGCTCAAAAACGTCGGCAACTATCAGGGCATCGATCCCAAAGAGGTGGGGCGGTGCCATGATGTGGTGTTGGGCAAACACTCCGGGCGACACAGCATCGAATGGACCTTCTCGGCCATGGGCATCTCTCTCTCACCAGAGGAGACCGGACAGGTCATGCAGGGGTTGCGTGGCTATGCCCGCAGATACAAACGCTCTCCGGCTCCCAAAGAGTTGTTGGCCCTCTATCAGCAGATTCCCCGCCGTATCGCGCAATAATCTGGCCATCTCCCGGTCAACGATTTCCTCTTCTTCAGAATGGACTGACAGGGTGCAGCATATTCTGCAACCTTCATTTTGCTGCACAAGATCAATTTATTATTTCTTACAATCGTTTAACCAATGGCTGCCCACAGATTGTCCACTTCTTCTGCTGAATGCGCATCACATCGAAACAGGGATGATTGTCTGATAATGCGTTGATATTTATCATAAATTTTACAAAATATACCCTGGCACAAATCCTGATGTATGGGAGGATAAAGAAACCTCATGGCTTCCAGCGAGGTTCGACAGATAACCCATTCCGTCCCTGCAATTAAGGAGTCGTTTACAATGCAAATTACCGCCATTCGCCCCGCACACCGTTTCCTGATGGCTTTGACGGCCCTCTGGGCCATTGCCGTCATGGCCCGTTTGCAATTGCACGGTGCCGTGCCGTTGTTGGCCGGCATTTTGGCGAGCGGGGCAACCGCTGCCATGCTGTTGCGCATGTCGTTCACCACCTATACGCGGCAACGGCGACCGCTGTTCGGCGCCTATCCGCAAGCAGTCAGCACCAAGGCAGACTTGCCGCACAACCGGATGGAATATTTGCATTTTACCTCTCCAATCACGACGGGTACCCAGTCGAATGTGGTTGCAACGACGGCCTAGCAGATCGATGTGTTGCGGTGATGGACTGGCTCGCAACGATTTGTTTACGCACTTTCTGCTCCCCACCAGCGTTAACCAGTTTACAGACATCTGGTTCTGTGTTACACTTTCTGGGCGTCTGGGGGGTTGCACGGTTTTATCCTTTTGACTTTTGCCCAAGGGGCATCCTGTTCAATCGTGGAACAATTCAATAACTAGTATCATTTTTTTGTGGGTAAGAAAATGCAAAACGCACATGAAGCTGTGGCAGCCGCCGGAGGATTGGGACTGCTGGGTGGGGGGTGGCCGATGCTGTTCGGCATTCCCGTTGATTTCATCTTGTTCGCCCTGGTTCTGATCGGGGTGGCACTGTTTCATCACCATACCCTGAGGGTGGCTCTGACCGGGCTGGCGGTGATTGTGCTTTACAAGTTGCTGTTTACCGGTTTCAAGGAGGGGGCTGGCGTCGTGGGATTGCTGCTGCATATGCAGCACGAATGGGTGGTACTGAGCAATCTGCTCTGTTTGTTGCTGGGTTTTGCGCTGTTGGCCGACCACTTCGAGCAGAGCCAACTCCCGGAGGTTCTGCCGCGTTTTCTGCCGGCTGGCTGGGTGGGTGGTGTGACGCTATTGGTCCTGATTGCCGTGCTGTCCAGCTTTTTGGATAACATTGCGGCGGCACTGATCGGCGGCAGCATCGCCTACATTGTCTTCGATGGCAAGGTACATATTGGCTACTTGGCTGCGATCGTGGCAGCCTCCAATGCCGGTGGATCTGGCAGCGTGGTGGGCGATACCACCACCACCATGATGTGGATTGCCGGTGTCAATCCCTTGTATGTAACGCACGCCTATGTGGCGGCAATCGTTGCCCTGATTGTCTGCAGTATCCCGGCAGCAATCCAACAGCACAAACTGCAACCAATCGATTCCAGTCTGGCGGCTGGCGCCCATATCGACAAAGCGCGGGTGGCGATTGTCTTTTTTATCCTGGTGATGGCGATTGCCGCCAATGTGGTGGCCAACACCGTCTTCGTGGGGTTGGCAGATCGTCTGCCGGTCATCGGGATCGCTGTCTGGACCGCCTTGCTGCTTGCCATCCCTCTGCGGCAACCCAACTGGAGTCTGTTGCCTGAGGCCAGCAGAGGAACCCTGTTCCTGTTGTCGTTGGTCACCTGTGCCTCACTGATGCCGGTGGAGAAACTGCCACCCGCTTCCTGGGAATCGGCCTTTGCCCTGGGCTTCGTCTCGGCTGTCTTCGACAATATTCCTCTGACGGCCCTGGCCATCAAGCAGGATGGGTACGACTGGGGCGTGCTGGCCTATACGGTTGGCTTCGGTGGCTCCATGATCTGGTTTGGTTCCTCCGCCGGGGTGGCCATCTCCAGCAAGTTTCCGATCGCCAAAGATGCTGCTGCCTGGTTGAAGAACGGCTGGCATGTCACACTGGCTTACATCCTGGGGTTTGCAGCCATGATGGCCGCCGTCGGCTGGCAACCACATGCAATCCTGGCCCACTAAGCTTCAAGAACATACTCCCCCGGCCTTGCCGGGGGAGCATCCCGCAGACACGGATCGGGTAACAAACCTTATCCGTCTTTCTGAAGTCCCTTGGTGAGGGATTCGATAATCTGTTACACTTGCCTGCCAGTCCGCTTCCAAAAACGAGGGGTGGTTCTTTCTGCCCGCCATTAAGGAGTCCTTTATGCCTCTGCCAGACAGTCTGTTTGATTATCTTGCCACTGCCAGGGGCAGCAAATATCCCTTCGTGCGCTCTTTCATCCCCGGTACACTCCTGACCAGCATGGGTCTGCAACCCGGCGATGGTACGCAAGAAGATCTCCTCCACCCCACCCAAATCCCCGTCCACTCCATCCAGGGCATCCGCGAATGCTGCGTCTATACCGCCGATTTCGGCACCATCCTGGAACATCCGCTCTTCCCACCGCCCGTGCAGTTGGTCACCATCCCCTGCCGCTGCCCCTCCGGGATCGGTAAATGTACCAAACTGGGCTCCGAAAAAACCTGCTCACTCTTCTGTGCCCCAGCCTACCTCCTGACCAGCAAAAAAGAACGGGTCGAACTGATCGCCCTGCCTCTTTTCCCCGGCAACTCCCTCAGTGAAGAACAAATCCAGTGCGCCGTGCGCATGCGCGAGAAATTTGTCAAATCCCTACGCCTCTGGGAAGAGATGTTTGCCCCCCTCCATCTCGTCGTCGATGCCACCAACCGTGGGATGCAATTCTGGGTCAAGGCTTGGTTCGGCTGACCTCCTGCCCGCGCCGGTCTGAAACCCTGCAAAACTGGTAGAAATATCAATCTCCTGTAGTTTGCAAGAATTATACTTGCAATCAGGGAAAAGATCGAAAACAATCACCAATTTTCTACGGATCAGCACCCGTTTTGTGCCAGACGGCAGGGCAGCACGGGACGGTTGGTCAAGCGCGTCATCCTCTTTCTACTGGGCGATATATGTCCTTTCTGCTGACCAACAGTGCCGCGCAGAACACCTTGCAGGTGATCCCCCTGCAATCTGTCGTGCTGCAACAGATCGATTACATTTATTTCGTCTACGGTCTGGCCTTTCTGATCATGGCGGTGGTCTGTTGGGTCATGCCGGACGAAGATAATAACAATCCCTTCTCCTGGTCGATTTTGAGCGTTTTTGGGTTCAGCCACGGCCTGGGCGAATGGTTGGAACTGTTGGACATGGCGTTGGCCGGTTCGCCCATGGTTCGGACCCTGTGTTCCATACTCTATGCCCTCTCTTTCATGGCACTGGCCGAGTTTGCGGCCCGCGCCCTGTTGTTGCAACGGGGACGCCCCTATTATCCGGGAGGGTCAGTTCTGCTGCTGGCCGTTGCGGCCCTGTTGAGCCAAACCGTGGGTTGGTCTCACTTCATGGTGCTGATCCGCTACAGCATCAACCTGCCCGCCTGCCTGTTGATCGCATGGCTGTTGTGGCAAGGCAACAGCCTGTTTAATCCGCAACAACGGCTCTGGCTGCGCATGGCCGCCCTGGCCATGGCTGGATATGGCATCGCCGGTGGAATGATCGTCAATCCGGCCCCCTTCTGGCCCGCTTCCACCTTGAATACCGACTGGTTCATGCAGTGGAGTGGTTTGCCGGTGCAACTTCTGCGGGCCGCCATCGCCATCAGTTTGGCCGTCTCATTCTGGCAGATGGCCAGCAGCGGCAATATTTTGAGCGAGTTGCAGAAGAAACAGCAATACTATGCCAGTGTTTTTACCTACGGTTTCCTGCTTCTGCTTGGTGGCGGTTGGCTGCTGACCGAAGCGTTGGGTGGCCTGTCCCAGGATGAACATCACCGCGATATGCGCGTTAAACTCGATGCGGTCAGCAATCGCCTGCACCGGGGATTCATTGACGTCAATAGCAATGTGATGGCCTTGGCCAGTATGGGTCAGTTGTTGATCAACACGCTGCCCATGAACAGCGCCGAGGAGGAGAAGGTCAACGGTTATCTGGATCAAATGGCCGAACGGGTGCAAGGTATCGCCTACCTGATGGATCACACAGGCACGGTCCTGGCCGCCTCCAACCGGAATAGCCAAAGCTCCTTCGTTGGGAAAAATTATCAATTTCGTCCCTATTTCCAGGAGGCTTTGGCCGGAACCGCCGGTCGCTATTTTGCCTACGGCGTCACCAGTAAAGAGGCGGGCTATTATGCCAGCTATCCACTCTTGCACCGCCAGCAAAACGAAGTCATCGGCGTGGTGGTGATCAAGAAAACGCTTGATTCCCAAACCATCGCGCTGGAGCAGGATGACAATCTCTTTTTCTTCAACAAGGTGGGTGTGGCGCTGTTGAGCGCTCAGAAAAATTTTGA
>PDZU01000132.1 GCA_002753095.1 Magnetococcales bacterium | reverse complement strand
GCAAAACCTTTATTTCGTGGGTTCAAATCCCACCCCGGCCTCCATCGATTGTCCCCTGTTGCGGTTTTCTGCGGGAGTAACTCAGTGGTAGAGTGCAACCTTGCCAAGGTTGACGTCGAGGGTTCGAACCCCTTCTCCCGCTCCAATTTTTTTGCTTTTACTCTGAATCTTTTTCGCCAAACCTGATCTAATTTCAGAAAACCGGATTACCCACAGTCCGGTTTTTCTCGTTAGGAAACTGTTTAGCGCAGGAACCCACCCCGCCCACAGCTGCGGGGATCCATTATTCGGGAACCTGTATGATTATTTTAAAATTTTAAGGAAACTGTCATGTTCTACCAAGACGAACGTGTCGTCATCTTCATCGATGGTTCCAATCTGTACGCTGCCATCCGCTCGCTGGGCTTCGACTTCGATTATAGAAAATTACTTAGCTATTTCCAGAGTCGCAGCCGACTGGTGCGCGCCTACTATTATACCGCTCTGGGCGATGAGCAGGAGTACTCCCCCATCCGTCCTCTGGTCGATTGGCTGGCCTATAATGGCTATACCGTAGTCACCAAACCGATCAAGGAGTATGTGGATCCGGCCACCGGCATCAAGCGGGTCAAGGGCAACATGGATATTGAAATCGCCATCGGCATGTTGCGCATGGCTCCCTATTATGATCACGCGGTACTGTTCTCCGGGGATGGCGATTTTCGCAGCGTGGTCGAGGCGGTGCAGGATCTGGGCAAACATGTGACGGTGATCAGCTCCCTGATGACCCAACCGCCGATGATTGCCGATGAGTTGCGGCGGCAGGCCGATGATTTTATTGAGCTGGATTCCATCAAAAAAGAGTTGATCCGCAGCTCACCCTGAGGGTACGGTTGCACCATTATCAAGGAAAGAAAATGAGTAAAATTGCCTTTTTGTTTCCCGGACAGGGCGCGCAATCCGTGGGTATGGGGCAGGCATTGGCGGCCCACAACAGCGCCTTGGCCGAACTTTTTGCCCTGGCCGACCAAGTGACCGGTGTGGCCTTGAGCCAGTTGATGTTTCAAGGTCCAGAGGAGCAGTTGACCTTGACGGAAAACACCCAACCGGCCATGGTGGTCACCTCTCTGGCGGCGGCGCAACTGTTCATGGCCCAGAGCGGTCTTCGCCCGGACTATGTGGCGGGCCATTCGCTGGGGGAATATTCGGCCATCGCCGTTGCGGGTGGCTTCAGCGCAGCGGAGGCCATTCGTCTGGTCCGCCTGCGTGGTCAGGCCATGCAAAAGGCGGTGCCCCCTGGTGTTGGGGCCATGGCCGCCATGTTGAACATGCCTGCCGAACAGGTGGTGGCGGTGTGTCAGGATGCGGCGGCAGAGACCTCTGGCATCTGTGTGCCGGCCAACTTCAATACGGCGCAGCAGATTGTCATCTCCGGGCATCAATTTGCCGTGGAGCGGGCCGTGGCCCTGGCCAAGGAGCGCGGCGCCAAACGCTGCATGATGTTGGCGGTCTCCGCCCCCTTTCATTGTCCGTTGATGCAACCGGCTGCCGAGGCCATGGCCAAGGCGCTGCAACAGACGGCCATCGCCGATCTGAGCATCCCGTTGATCGCCAATGTCACCGCGCAGGAGGTCAGCCAGGGCGAAACCATTCGCCGCCTGCTGGTGGAACAGGTCACCGGGGCGGTACAGTGGGAAGCCTCGGTACGTCGTTTGGTGGAACTGGGGGTGACAACCGTTGTCGAACTGGGTAACGGCAAGGTGTTGGCGGGCATGATCAAGCGGATCGATGAATCGGTCCGGGTGATCACCATCAACACCCCCGACGATGTGAGCAAAGCGCTACCCCTGCTCAACCCTTAAAATATTCTCACTGCCTGGAGATGATCATGAGCCATCCCCCGAAAGAGGCCCTTTCCATCCTGACCATACCCGCCAACCCGGAAGGTGAAGGTTGTCCCCCCCCTGGTGCGGAAGGAGGCGCTTCTGGACACCGTCTCTCTGCCGCAGAGGAGTGGCGCCTCAATAAAACCGCCATCGCCCGTTTAGCCCGCAACGGTCAATGGCCGGAGGTGATGGAAATTCTCACTGCTCTTTCCAAAAAGCAGAAAACCCACGAAATTTACAAAGCCCTGGCACAACGGGTCTGGGTTGCCCTGAAAAGCGAAATTCCGGTACCCGATGTGGTGATGGCGCTGTTTCATCTGCTCAACACCTTGGGACCACGCCATGAGATTGCCGGACCCATTGTCGCTCTGGCCCATCTGATGGCCAAACATCGCACCCCAGACCATCCCGATGCCGCCCTGGCCCAGGCCCAATCGCAACAGATGTTCTCGCTGGTGCTGGATGCAGTCGGGATCGTCGGCGACGAGGCCTTCGGCAAATGGGTCGAACACAACCATCTGGATGACCCCAACCATTACATCCCGATTGTCCTGCACGCCCTGGAGATCATGGTGGGCGATGATTGGTGGTTCGACCGGGCCGCACTGGAGGTGGACGACAGCAACAATGCCAACAAACGCAAAGCCTTCCCCATCCAGACAGGCGGGGAAAAAACCTTACAATAATTCAATAGATGGCTCGGCAAGGCCAATTCACTATGGCATGCCAAATGCTAGACCCCTTCCAGGTCACTACTCAGCACAAAAGAAGGAGTCTGCAATGGAGCCATTACAAATTGTTGCCAACCGGGAAGAATATAAAATATTCGACCGCGACCAAGGCAAAACCGTGGTGACGGGTATCGCCAGCTTTCGCGGCGCGTGGGCCATTTACGAAAGGCTGGTCAGCCTGAAGGATGCCATTACACGTTATGCCAAGCAAGCCGCCCCACACCGTCCGTCAATGGATCATGGTACGGTCTGACGAAGAGATGACACTTTCGTTATGAATGCAATCCGATCTGGCCTGTTTTTTGTGTTATTCGTGCTGGGCATTATGGCCTATGCCACGGTTATTGTAACACTCTGGCCAATCACCTCACTGACCCAGCGACGCAGATTGGCCTGCTCTTGGGCCCAGTACAATCGCCGGATCCTGGCCCTTTGTTGCGGTCTGCGTGACCGCTTCATCGGCCAGGAGCGGCTGCCCCCACCCCCGTATGTGATTTTGTGCAAACATCAATCGGCCTGGGAGACGGTGACCCTGCATGCCCAGTTTCCCATCTTTGTTCTGGTTTTGAAGAAAAGTCTCTTGTACATCCCCTTTTTTGGTTGGGCCTTGAAGGCCACCGGTCAGATTGTCATCGATCGGCAACGGGAGATTGAGGCGTTGCGCACGCTGCAGGAACAGAGCAAACGGCAATGTGCCGAGGGCACCTCCATTTTAATCTTCCCGGAGGGCACCCGTGTGGCTGCGGGCGAGGTGGGTCATTATCATGCCGGTGGCATTCTCATGGCCATGTCTGCCGGGGTACCCATTGTACCGGTGGCCCACAATGCCGGCACCTTTTGGGCGCGACGCTCTTTTGTCAAAAAACCGGGGGAGATTCAGGTGCGCATCGGGCAGCCCATCCCCACGCAAGGGTTGGACAAGACAGCCCGCAAGCAACTGCTGCAACAGGTGCAGGCCTCCATCGAGGGCATGATGGCGGAAATCGACGCCGACAGCGCTGCGCCTCAAAATCCCCCTTCCAGCATCCCCGTAGAGGGCCAAACGTTGGCCAAGTGAGCCAACTCGGCCACAGATAACGTTTCGCCGCGCCGTTGTGGATCGATCCCTGCCTGTTGCAACCACTGTTGCGGCTGCTCGGTCAACACTTTGAGGGCGTTGTGCAGGGTTTTGCGCCGCTGGCCGAAGGCAGCCTTGACGGTATATTGAAACTGCAAGGGATTCTGGACTGTAGCCAGTGCAGTCGGGCGCCGCTCCAGGCAGATGACCGCCGAATCCACCTTGGGAACAGGATAAAAAGCGGTTGGGGGAACTGCCAGCAGGGGGGTGACCGAGTACCAGAGCTGACAATGGACTGACAGGGTGCCATAGGCTTTGCTGTTCGGTGCGGCAGCGATGCGCTCGGCAACCTCCTTTTGAAACATGAGGATCATGGCCCGAATGGCCTCGCCCTGCTGCAGGAGGTGAAACAGCAGGGGGGAGCTGATATGGTAGGGCAGATTGGCGACGATGAGCAGCGGACCGCCCAGGCGCTCGGCCCATTGGCGAAAGGGAAAGGCCAGGGCATCGCCCTGTTCGATGTGAAGTTGGCCGACATCCTGGCAGCGGCTCTGCAGCAGGGGCAGCAGAGCGGCATCCTGTTCGATGACGGTCAGCGCTTTGACGGCAGAGAGCAGCGGCACGGTCAGACTGCCCACTCCTGGTCCAATTTCGATGCAGGGGGAGGGCAGATAGGGCAGCGCGGCGTTGACGATCTCCTTGGCGATGCTTTCATCGTGGAGAAAATTTTGTCCCAACCCTTTTTTGGGGTGCAGACCATGGCGTTTGAGCAGTTGCAACAGGGACATGTCACGACTCCGAGGACAATCGCAGGATCATTATACGCACGAGCAGCCAAAGCAGAGGGATGGCAAGCAGGGAGAGGCCCCAAGTAGCTTGCCAGGAGAAGGCGACGGCGGCCAACCCGCACAGGGCAAGACGCCACAGTGCGCCCTCGCCCAACCGTTGTTGGGCCAGATTGCGGCGCGGCGTGGGCAGACCGGGCCACCACCACAGCGGCAACAGGTGCGCCAGCGCACCACTGAGCAGGGGCAAGAGAAAAAGGGCAAAAAAGAGCGGCAGGGCCACCTGACCCTCTTGCCAGAGGCTGCTGGCCAAGGTGACGGCAAAACCGAGCACCGCCCCCAGCAACAGGCGGGTAGCGCCGTTGACTGTCACCAGACGTGCGCGTTGCTGCAACAGCGGTTGCAGCAGGCGGAAGAGCACCCAGCACCAGATGGCCACACCCGGCACGGCGAAGGGCACCCCCCACACCCCTGCCAAGAGCAGCAGCAGGGTAGCCAGCAGGGCGAAGGGGAGATCCTGGCGCAGTCGTTTGCCGGCCATGGGATCGGGATAGGCGCCCACGGTGGGCAGCAGAACCTGCAAGGTACCGACGGCGCTCAAGCCCACGAAGCCGCACAGGTTGAGCTGGCGATGCAGGGTGCGCCAGAGCAGCCACTGTTCCGGCCAGAGCAGCACCAGGGCGATGAGCAGCAGGGCCAGCAGCAACAGGAGCAGAGCGGCCTGATACCAGCGCAAACCCGGATGGGGACCGCCCAAGGCGTGGCCGGCCTGTTGCCACATCCAGAAAAACAGGAGTGCGTTGGCCACGAGGGCCATGGGGATGGCCACGACCAGCAGCCAGCGCCATTGCCACAGGGCGGCCACGGCCAGCAGACCGGCCAGCAGAGCCAGCAGGGGCAGCGCATGCCAATGCAGGGCGGGGCTGGCACTCCGGGTCAGCACCGGGGTAAAATAGAGCATGGCGGCCAGAATCAGCGGCATCACGCCCACGGCCAGCACGCCATGCACCCAGACTGGGGCTGCGGTGGGCATGGGCAGCGCGACGAAGAGCAGAAACAGACCCAGGAGCGCGAAACCGTAGCGGGCCGGGGTTGTGGACAAGAGCGTTTTCAATAGCCTGACCGATGGAACAGGGTTAAGATTTCGGCATGGATAAAATATTCCGATTCAAAGAGCTGGTCCCCATGGCCAACATTGTGCAGCGTGTGGCAGGCACCATGCTGGACCATCCGCGCAGCAAGGGGATGCAGCTTTACCGCCAATGGCATCGCACCGTGGGCAACACCATTGCCGAGCACTCCGAACCGGCCCATTTGGCCAACGGGGTCCTGACGGTACGGGTGGACAGCCCCGTGTGGCATCAGCAACTGCATCTGATGAAAAGCGCGTTACTTGTGCAAGTGCAACAGGCCCTGCCTGAGCAAAAGATCCGTGCGTTGCGTTTTCGCCAGGAGACGTTGCGTTTGCGGGATCCGGTTGCAGTACCGGCGGCGGCGCGCTATCCCCTGCCGCCAGAACCGCATGCCGAGGATCTCCGACAAGCCCATGCGTGGCTGACGGAGGTGGAGGATCCAGAGTTGCATGGGGTGTTGTTGCGTTTGCTTTTGACATACCTCACGCTGAAACGCAATGGTCGTCCGCCGCCGTGAGAATTTAAGAATTTAAAATATCTTTTAAATTATTGCGGGGTGCAGGGGCGGTCACCGCCCCTGCCGGGTGCAGGGCAGCGCCCTGCTTGCACTGTGCGGCGTTTTATAGAAGCAAATGCGCAGCATTTGCGCATGCCGCACCAAACTGTGCCCCCCAGGGGCACG
>PDZU01000131.1 GCA_002753095.1 Magnetococcales bacterium | reverse complement strand
CCGTGCGTGGCGTCAAATCATCTGCCAACCTCTACAGCCTGATCGAAACCGCCAAAGCAAACGAATTGGAACCGTTTGCCTACCTGCGTCATCTGTTCACCCGGTTGCCCTCTGCAACAACGGTGGACGATTACGAAAACCTCCTCCCATGGAACGTCAATAAAGCTACCCTGTCAACGGATTGAGATACGCGGAGAATTCACCGCTTACGCCACAAAGAGCGTACCAACCAAAGCCTCCTGCATCTGCCCCCACACCTTTTGGGTCCAAGTCAACAACAAGGCACCCACAAGAGCGGACGAGCAGGCCGCTGCCTGCACCAGCCAACCGTGCGGCTCAAAACCGGCCACAACCATGACAATGACCCCCAACCCAGCCAACTGTGCCAAGGCCAGATCAATGAACACGATCCCGCGCTGCAACACCTGCTGCCCCAAAGGCACATGGGTGGATAACACCAACATTCCAGCCATAAAAGCAGGCCATAGGATATTCAGATCAACGCGCTCCATCGCCGGCACCGGCCCCTTTCAACAAGCGCTCTACCGTATCGTCGAACAGGGCAAACAGATCCTGAGCCCTCTGGTTGCCACCAACCGTAGCGGGCAACTCGATCACTGGCACACCGGCATGCTGCTCCAACCATTTGGCTGGCCGCTCATCTTCATAGGCAGCCCGCAGGGTCATGCGCACCGGCGTGGCCTTGACCTTGGCCAACACCTCAGACAAATAGCCACTGGAAGGCGGTACTCCCGGTTTGGGTTCCAACGTGACCACCATGCGCAGTCCCAACCAATCGAACAAATAGATCCAGGTATTATGATGCACCGCCACCGGCAAACCACGCAGGGGGGCCGCTTGACCTTGCCAGCGGTCCAAGGCTGCTTGCCACTGCACGACAAACTGCCCATACCTCGCCTGATAATACTCGGCGTGGCTTGGATCCAGGCGCATCAGACGCTCGGTCAACTGCTCGGCAACTGGCAAAAAGGTGCGAGGATCGGTTTGAATGTGCGGATTGCCAGCCGCATGGACGTCGCCATCCGCCCGATCAAGACGGTTTGGAATCTCTCGCAACTGTACCGCTGCCGCCGCTTCCAGATAGCCTAACGTCCCAGGCTGAATGTTGGGATTGGCCGCTTGTCGCATGACCACCGGCAGCCAACCGACCTCCAGTTCTGCGCCCGTGCAAAAGAGGAGATCGGCTCTCCGGGCCTGGGCGATCAAACTGGGTCTGGCCTGAATCAAATGGGGATCCTGCTTGCCTGTGGCAGCCACATAAATGTCAACCTCATCCCCGCCAATCAGCAGTGCCAGGGCACCCCATTCCGGTTCACAAGCAAAAACCGACACCCTGGCCTGAACAGGCGCAACAAAACCAAACAAGAGTCCTGCTACCAACAAAACAATACTGCGGATACGCACTCTCTTGCCCCCATTAATAGGCATGAGCGCCATGGGCGCCAAAGCTGACCGTGTAGTTCAACAAGATTTCCCGATTGCTGCTTGGGCTGGCATCATCCTGATTGTATTGCAGGCGAAAACGGCCAAATTCGCTGGTATCATACATGAGGATGGCACTGGAGCGGTGCGGCGTATGCCCCTGGGTATCCAGCGCCGTCCCAGCAAGAGGTGACGATACATCGCCCGCTGCAACTTGGTCGTAGCGCACACCAACACTCCATTGTGGCATAAATTGATAGAGTGCCTGCCCATAATAGCCATACTGGTTGCCCCGATAATCCAGACCATTGAACAGACCATCCTGCCGCCGCAAGAGAAACTCGCTCTGCCATTTAAACTGGCGCTCCGCACCATTGCCGTCCGGCGCCCACTTCCAGACCATACCGGCAATTCCCATATCGGTGGCACCACTAAAAAGATCCGCTCCGTTGCTGACACTCAACGCATCCGCATCGGTATGGTAGTAGGCCAGACTGCCCAACCAGGAATTACTCGCATCGATATCCCCCCCTGTCTTGACAAACAGGCTGGCGGCGCCCAGGCCGTTATGACCGGGAGTGGCAGGGAAACCCTCGCCTCGAAAACCCTCCACCCCGATTTGCAGGAACGTGCTGGTGGGAACTGTCCAACGGATCTGCACCCCATCATCTCCCAACTGACCGTTTAGCATGGCTCGATAGGGCAGAGGCGCATCCAAAAAATCCCAGGCATGCAGATGTTGCTCATTGAGATAGCCGATGCCCGAAAAAAATCGTCCCCCCTTAGCGGTCAACCCCATGGGCAAACTGGTCGTCTGAATGAAAGCCTCTTCCACCTCTGCTGCCCCACCTCCATCCAGACTCATGGTCAATTGACCGTACAGACGGTGGTCAATGTTGGCACTCAAACTGATTTCCGATTCACCCAGTGAAAAACCCTGCGTGCCAGCACTGCCTGACTCATCGGCCAAAGCAAATCCTGGCACAGTCGCAGCCTCTGGATTGCGACTGAAGTTGCCCAACGTACCCATCAGGGTCACCCCCATGGCCGGATTGAAGGAGTTGCCTGCCTGAGGAGCGTGGGCAGAGCGAGAGCCCTGGGCGGCAGACGTGCCCCCCGCGAAACCGGTTGGCGCGAACGGATCCACCGAAGCGCTTTTTTCCAACCCGTTACCCGCAGAACGGACAGGCTGCTTTGCACCTGCTTCCGCCTGTTTGAGTTGCCACTCCAATTCGTTGATGCGCCGGGTGTCCTCATCCTGTTTCTTCTTAAGCTGCTCTACAGCCTGTTTGAGTTGGCTGAACTCCGCTTCACTCATGGCAAAAAGCGGTTGTGCTGTCATCATACTGCAGACTGCTGCAATGACAGCAGATCCGCGCTGGCGCAATGGTAACATGGTTTCCTCCACCTTCTATGAACGATATGATATATTATATCACCTAAGCCAAAGCCTATACCCATTCTGGACACGATGTCAACATCCTTTCGCAAGCAGAACACCATCGACTGAATCACACAAAAATGAAGTTGCCCTGCCCAAATTTGCCTTCGATAGGAATCCGTGCAGGGCTTAAGCCCTGCACCCGCCAGGGGCGATGATCGCCCTTGGACCATGCAGAAATTTTTAAATATTTTAAATGTTTATATCAGGTTAACGCTGATGAGGCTGCCCCCCCTGGACCCACAATTATTTCGACTCTTGCATCCCTACCCGCTGCATCAACGCCTCCTGCATCTGCTTGACGGGGCTCAGCCAATCACCCAAAACGCTCTGCCGAAACAGTCGCATGCCGGGATACCAGGGCGAGTCAGAACGTCTCTCCAACCAACGCCATTCAGCCGCAGCATGCAATAAGGTCCAAACCGGTCTGCCCAACGCTCCAGCCAGATGGACAATGGCCGTATCGGTGGAGATCAATAGGTCAAGATGGTGCAACACCGCCGCCGTGGCTTGAAAATCGGACAACTCTTCCGCGAGCGCCTGAATGCCATACTGGGCCTGAATCTCTTTGGTCAACTGCAAAGCAGGCGGCCCCTTTTGCAGGCTGTAAAAGGTGATACCCGGTACCTGGGCCAAAGGCAGCAGATCCTCCAAACGGCAGGCCCGATACCGGTTGACACTGGCCTCTGGGTTGCCAGACCAGGAGAGACCAACCCGCAACGCTGTATCAGGAGGAAAACGATCGGCCCATTGCTCCTTTTTAGCGGCATCCACCTGCAGATAAGGCACACGGTTGGGCAGATTCTCCAGTGTGCAGCCCAACACCTGGGGCAGACTCAACAACGGCAGGTGCAGGTCATAAGCAAACGGTGGCGGTTGGCTCTCACCCATGGCACGGGCAACCACCTGATCCGCCAGTCGCGCGTCCCGAAACAACGCCAGCAACTCCGGTCGACACTCCAAAAGGACAGTGGCCCCCATCTCCCGCAAGAGAGGGATAAAACGGGCAAACATCAACGCATCACCAAACCCCTGTTCTGTATAGAGGTAAAGCCTTTTGCCCTGCAACGCTTCACCACTCCAACGCGGTACAGGACAGAGACGGGGTGCATTGTTTGCCAAACGGAAACGCCACTCATACGCTTGCCAGCCTTGCGCATAGTGGCCCTGCTTGAGCAGAGAACTGGCACGTCCCATATGGCTGCTGGCGCTCTCCGGGTTGCAGCGCAACGCCTGGGCAAAGTGGTGCAGCGCCTGCTCCTGATCGCCAGCCTCCTGGTGCAGAATGCCCAAATTATACCAGGAGGTCTCCAGATCAGGCTTGAGCACGCTGGCTTGGTGATAGTGCTCCGCCGCTTTGTGCCGTTCGTTACGCTCAAAAGCCAGATTGCCTAAATTCAGATGGGCTTCGGCCAGATCGGCTTTCAAGGTCAATGCCTGCTGCAACGCCGCTTCGGCCTGGGGTAACTGGCCCAGACGCAGATATGCCACCCCCAGGTTGAGATGGTAATAGGGTTGCCGGGGTTGGCGGGCAATGGCTTTGTCGATCAGATTGGCCGCCAGATCGGCACGACCCAGCCCCAGAGCGCTCATGCCCAGCAGATAAAGGGCGTCTGCGTTGTGTGGATCCAAGGCAAATATCTGTTGGGCGCTGCGACTGACGGCAGCATGATCCTGTTGACCGAGTTGCTGCACCGCCTGCGCGGTCAAGGCAGCAATGTCGGCGGGTGTTGGCAGATTGGCGGACATACGACTCCCAAAAAAAAATGATCGGCGTGGATATTCAATTTACCGCACAGACGGAACGGAGCATGATAAAAGGAACGCACGCAAAAGAAAACCCGTCCACGCGTGTCGTATGCGGACAATACCCCACTCAAACCAGGGGCCAAAAACGTAATGCCGCCCTAAGGGAGCTTCGATATGCGCACGAACAGTTGCATCAGGTTGGCCTGCAGGAAACGTCCACGGGGTGTCAGCGCATAGCCACGTTCCGTTGACTTGCTGACCAGATCGTGTTCCATCAGGTTCTTGAGGTGAAAAGTCAGTTTTGTGTAATCTGTGATCGATAGCTCCTTCTGCAGGTCGCCTAAACGCATGCTCGGATGGTTGCTTAAGGCAAAAATGATCTCGCGCCGGGTCGTGTTGGCCAGACACTTGAGGACCATCTCCAAACCAGGCCCCATGTCCAACGCCCACATCTGTCGTTCAAAATGAATCTCCTGCATGGTGCGGTGCATGAGAATCGAAAAATCATCCTGACGAAACGGTTTGGTCAAAACATCTGTGGCACCCAGCTTGATCGCCATCACCGTGTTTTCAACCGTAATGAAAGCACTGACAAGAATCACCTTGACTTTTTCATCCATGCGGCGGATTTCGCGCAGGGTTTCTAACCCATCCATGCCAGGAAACACCAGATCCAGCAAAATGATGTCAAAACGCTGGCTTGAGATGAGGCTTAATGCCTTGCTGCCACTGGAGACCTGCATGGAATTGAATCCAGATTTGGTCAACAGTTCAGCAACAATACAACGAAAATCAGCATCATCATCAACAATCAATATCAATCCCATTTTGATTCCTTACGCTGTAGCTGGGGGCAGCACAGTGGTGTTTTCTGTCCCGTTTGCGCCATCCTGCGCTGCACTGGTAGGGCGGTAGGGCAGTGTGACGATGGCGTCCAACCCACCCTCCGGTGCATCCGTCAGAATCAGTGTTCCACGATGTTGGGCAAGGATGCTCTGTACCACAGTCAAACCCAAGCCAATGCCGCCTGATGCGTGGCGTGTCGTAAAAAATGTCTCCAACACCTTGGGTCGCAAAGCAGGGGGAATCCCTGGTCCACTGTCTCGAACCGTTACCATGATCCCATGGTCAAGCGCCTCTGTCATGAGCAATAAGTCACCGCCTTGCGGCATGGCATCGATGGCATTTTGTATCAGATTCATGAATACCTGTTCCAATTTGCTGCCAATTCCAGAAACCTGAGGCATCTCCAAGCAATAAAACGTTTGGACACGAATGGAACGCATCCGGTGCTCCAGCAACGAGAGAACACAATCCAGCGCATCATGGATGTTCAACTCGGTAAATGCCGCAGACTCCGCGCGGGAAAAATTCAGCAGATCCTTGGCAATCGCCATGGCTCTCGTCACATTGCTCTCAATCGTTTTTAACCGGGTGAGCGTACCAGAATCCGCCACTCCTTCCGAGTGACGCAGCAACTCCAAATGCATCAGGGCGTTGGCCAAAGGATTGTTGATTTCATGGGCCAACCCCATGGCCAAGCGTCCAAGCGAAGAGATCTTCTCGGATTGCAGCAAGCGGTTTTCCGCCAGTCTGTGCTTGTTAAGCTCTACCGCCATGCTGTGTAAAGTCAGCAGTAATTGGCCCAGTTCATCCTGAGAGTGTGCTGGTTCAGCGAAAATCGGACAAACCGCATTTGAAAATAAGCTACTATCTGTCTCTTCCTGGAGGTCACCCAGGACTTCGGACTGCGTTTTTTTAGGCATGATGGGTCTATTGTTCC
>PDZU01000130.1 GCA_002753095.1 Magnetococcales bacterium | reverse complement strand
CAGAAAAATTTTGAACCGCGCGCCCTGTGGCCGATCTCCAAGGATCAGATGGAGCAGTTGCAACAGAGCAAACAGTTTGGTGACCTCTCCCAGGCACAGCCGTTGTTGCAGCAGGAAGTGCAGAATGGCCTGCACTTTCTGATCAAAGTGGCGGGACAGCCCCACAAATTTTATGCCGGTCGCCTGCCGATTATCGAGGGGGGAGAGTGGTCCCTGCTCTTGCTGCAAAGCAAACCGATGTTGGACATGAACCGCATGATGGGGATTCTGATTACCCTGTTGGTGGGTTTACTGATGATCTTCTATTACCTGGTGCTGTACCGGGAAACCAGGGCCATGGTGGAGCGGGCCACACTGTTGCGCATCAGCCAGGAGCGGCACAAAATGGCCCTGGAAGGGGGAAATTTGGGCTTCTGGGATGTGGATCTGCTCAACGGGACAACCATTGTCAACGCGCGCTATCGGGAAATTTTTGCCCTGCCCCCCGAACGGGAGGTAAGCCGAGAGTTCTGGTTTGAGCACATTCATCCCGATGACAGAGAACGGGTTAAACAGATCGGCAGCGAATATCGGGCTGGCCTGCGTGCGGTCTACGAGGTGGAGTATCGTATCCTGATCCCGAATGGTCGTCTGAAATGGGTTGTCTCCCGTGGGGCATTGGTACAGAGCAGCACGATCAATCCAGCCCAACGCATGGTGGGCACCATGCTGGATATTACCGAACGCAAAGAGTCGGAACTTGCCTTGCAGGAGGCCAAAGAGGCTGCCGAAGTGGCCACTCAAGCCAAAAGTGCCTTTTTGGCCAACATGAGCCATGAAATTCGCACCCCGATGAACGCCATTATCGGTTTGAGCCATCTGTGCCTACAGACGGCGCTGGATGCCAAGCAGCGCGACTATATCAACAAGGTGTATCACAGCGCCAAGGGTCTGCTGGGAATTATCAATGATATTCTCGATTTTTCTAAGATCGAAGCGGGCAAGATGACCGTGGAATGCATTGAATTTGCCCTGGAAGAGGTGTTGGGACGGGTCACATCGATCATTCAACTGAAGGCCCAAGAAAAGGGCTTGGAGTTGATGGTGGATATTGCCGTGGATGCCCCCCCCCAACTGCAGGGCGATCCGTTGCGGTTGGGACAGATCTTGACCAACCTGGCCAGCAATGCCGTCAAGTTTACCGCTGAAGGTGAAGTCGCCCTTGTGGTCAGCGTGCTGGAAGAGAGCGATGAAACGGTATTGCTGCAGTTCACGGTACGGGATACCGGTATTGGTATGACCGCAGAGCAGATGGACACTCTGTTTCGGGAGTTCAGTCAGGCCGATGCGTCCACTACCCGCAAGTATGGTGGAACCGGTCTGGGCCTGACCATTTCCAAGCGTCTGGTCGAGTTGATGGGTGGAGAGATTTACGTCGAAAGTAGCCACGGATCGGGGAGTCGTTTCATCTTTACGGCCCGATTTACCAAGGTGCCACGCCACACCCGGCAGCCCTTGGCAATTGACCTGAATCTGGCGCGCCTGAAGGTGCTGGTGGTGGACGATAGCCGTAATGCCCGTTTGGTGATGTGTTCCTATCTGCGCAACATGGTTGCCTCGGTGCAAGAGGCCAGCCAGGGTAGGGAGGCGTTGGCGCTGTTGCAGGCGGCGGATCAGGCGCATGATCCCTTTGCCTTGGTCATGGCCGATCTGAAAATGGTGGGTATGGATGGCATCGAGTTGGCGCGGCAAATTCGACATATGGATCTGCGCGTGGAACCACGCGTTATTCTGGTCACCTCTTTCGGCAAGGAACCCGCGATCCGCTCGGCCATCGAGCAGCGTTTATTGGATCATTATCTGGCCAAACCGGTTACGCCCAGTATGCTGTTGGAGGCGGTGCAGGAGGTGTTTCACCAGCGGGTGGATCGGGCGCAGGTGCCCCTGTACGGGGTAGAGTCGGATCTGAAACAGCAGATTGCAGGCGCACATCTGCTGCTGGCGGAAGATAATGAGATCAATCAACAGGTGGCCTCAGAGTTGTTGCAACTGGCCGGGGTGACAGTGACCATTGCCGAGAATGGACAACAGGCAATCCATCTGGCTGCAGAACAGCCGTTTGATGCCATCCTGATGGATCTGCAAATGCCGGTGATGGATGGATTGCAGGCAACCCGCCAGTTGCGGCAACGGGGGGGCACTTTGGCCACTTTGCCGATCATCGCCATGACCGCCAATGCCATGGCGGGTGATCGGGAACTGTGTTTACAGGCAGGCATGAGCGATCACATTGCCAAACCGATCGATCCCGCCAACCTGTATGCAACCCTGGCCCGCTGGGTCACACCGGATGCCGAAAAACGGCAACAGGCGCTGCAGCAAGCGCTGACAGAACAGGAGCCCGTTGCCGCCCTGTTCCCGGCGATCACTGGGCTGGATACGGTGGCTGGCCTGCGCCATATGCACGGCAATGCCGAGTTATATAAAGATATTTTGCGCAGCTTTTGCAGCAAACAGCGCCAGAGCGTGGCCCGGATGGAGACACTGCTGCAGACGGGCGATTATGCCACCTTGGAGCGTCTGGCCCACACCCTGAAAGGTGTATCCGGAACAATCGGCGCACTGGAGCTGCAAAAACTGGCCCATACTCTGGAACAGGCGGCGCGGGAAAAAGAAGAGGTGCAGCAGACAAAGCAGCAGATGCAAGTCGTGGCACAACTCTTGACGCAGACCATTACCCACATCGAAGAGGTGGTGCCAGCAGAGGTGGATGCAGCAGCAGAATCGACCGGACAGGAAGCGCACGCAGACGCAGGGTTGAGCGAGGCCGATCGGTTGGTCGTGCAACCGTTGTTGAACACAGTATGGCAGCAATTGCAACAGTTTGACACCGATGCAGCCGTGGCGTTGCAGGAACTGGCGCTCCTCCTGCCAAGCAAAGAACGGCAAAAGATGTTGCAGATTCAGGAAGCGTTGAAAGGCTATGATTTTGAAAATGGCCAGGAAATTTTACGCCAATGGGCCGAGCATGTTGGTTTGGTACTGCCGGGTGAAGCATGATACTCTCCCCTGGACCCCATGCCACTTTCATATGCAATTGCCCTATGATCGGTTGCAGTCTGCATGGAGATGATGTCACACTGCTGCACATCTGCATCTGAAGTTGTTTTGTGCAGCACTGCCAACCAGAGGAGCACCGACCATGTACCCTTCGCCGCTGCCATCGGCAGAGATGTCACCCGCCGGACCGGAGATGATGACCCTTTTTGCGCAAGTGCTTCCCTATTCCCGGCTGTTTATTGGCATCGAGGTGGAAGAGTATCTGGCCCTGCTGCACGGTTGCATGGTGCGCGATACCAAACCGGGGGAGGTGTTGATTGCACCGGGGGGGATCAATCACAATGTGATGCTGATCCTGTCTGGCTCCTTGAGCATCCATTTGGGCCACTACTCCTCGGAGGCGGTGGGGGTGGTCAAGGCCGGTGAAAGTGTGGGGGAACTTTCCATCATCGGTCACTCCTTGACCAGTGCCTGGGTGGTCAGTACCTGTGCCGGCAAGCTGCTGGTGATCGACGAAACACGCTTGTGGGCCATGATTGACAAAGTTCCGGCCATTGCCAGAAACCTGTTGTTGATCATGGCGGGATGGATTACCTCGGTCAATCGGCGCGTCTTGGAACAGCGCGAGCAGATCGATATGCTGCAGGAGGTCAGCCGGATTGACAGCCTGACCGGCCTGTTCAACCGGCGCTGGTTTGACGAATCGCTGCACCGCTTGTTGCACGGTCGACAGCCGGCACGGGTCGTATCGCTGATTTTGTTGGACATCGACCACTTCAAGAAATTCAACGATGCACATGGCCATCCGGGTGGGGATCAGGCGCTGCGGGTTTTGGCCGATGTGCTGAAAGCCAGTGTCCGTCCAAACGATGTGGCAGCCCGTTATGGTGGAGAAGAGTTCGCCCTGATCTTGCCGGAAACCACCCTGCAGGCAGCCCTGGTGGTAGCAGAACGCATTCGTCACTCCATCCTGGAACAGCCCATTCGGGCTGCCGATGGGCAGATCCTGCCCTCGATCACCATCTCCCTTGGCATCGCAGAGAGCGAAAGCGACATCACACCAGAACAGTTGACCGAACGGGCCGATGGCAAGCTTTATCAGGCCAAGAATGAAGGGCGCAACCGGATCTGTTTCTGATTGCGTTGACCGACAATGGACCACCGCATTCAAAACGCCGGGGAGAGTATCTCCCCGGCTGGGTTCCAGGCAAACCCTTGCTTGGCGTGTGATCCGTTCTCTATGGCATCCAACTGCCGATGCGTCCCATGGTGGAACCCATACTGCCCGCCATGACCCCCATGCTCCAGTCCATATGCGCAATACTGCGATTCAGGAAATTCAACTCCCCGCGCAGGGACTCCTGCATGGCGGGCATCAGCATGGTGGCCGATGCACGCACGTGATCCAACTGGGCAGCGCTCAACTGATCGAGGTTGGGCGTAAAGCTGGCATAGGGATTGGGTAGCAACGCTTGTCCATCCCGTTTCTGTTGCTCCAGGATGAAGGCGCGTAACACGTCCGAATCCTGCTTGATGCGCTTGGAGAGTATCGGCAGATCCCGCAACATCTGCTGCACGTTGGCCTGATCGGTGGGGGTGGCAAAAGCGCCACCAAACAGTTCGCTCATTTGCCGCAGGTTATGGACAAGGTACATCATATCTTCGAGTGCCTGTTGCAGGTTGCTCTGTTGCCCAAACGGAGAGGGTGCAGCCATCTGGGGCGCGATGAGCGTGACCATCTTGTTCATGACCTGGAGCAGATTACCCATGCTCTCCATCTCTTTTATGGGGTTGGCGGTACTGGCATTGGTGGTGGCATAGGCCAGTTGGCCACCCTGATTGCCCAGCATCCAGCCGGCAACCAACAAGAAAAAAGCCAGCAGACCACCTGCCCAACGCCGTTGTCGGGCTTGACGGCGCCGCTCCAAACGCTCTTCCTGCAAGGCATGGGTCAACGTCTGTACCAACACCATGACTTGTTGTACCTCGGTATTTGTTTTGGGACTCTCGTCCATCGCATGGCCTCCCTCTTCGAATGGTGAACACTGGTCAGCTAAGGTAGGGAAGATTGTGCGAAAAGACAAGTTCTTCCGTTCAAAGATCCATGATTTCTACTGCCCAACAGGTAAACAATAAATCGGGATTCGTTCGAATCAATCGATTCATGTCATGGATTTTGCAAAAAACAATCAACCCTTGATGGTATAGATATAAATGGCCACCAACAGATTGAGAGCAGCCGCAAGCGTAAAGAGTTGGGGAATGGTAAAGCCGTGCCCCAGCAGGGCCGCAGCGCTGAGGGCACCAACCACCATGAACAGGGCATTATAGATGTTATTGGCGGCGATCAGGCGGGCACGCCGACCACTGGGTGCTCTTTGTTGGATCAGGGTGTAGAGAGGCACGATAAACAGTCCGCCGCAGGTGCCGATCAACAACAGATCGGCCAAAATGCGCCAGATGGCCGGTTGCGGCAGCAGTTGGGCGATGGCCAGAGGCGCACCGAGGTTTTGCGCCTCCGGGGAGGCCAGGGCCAGATCAAAGCCGAACAGTGTCAGACCAACGGCTCCAAGGCGGATCAGAATTGGCTTGATCTGACCGGCAGAGAGGCGTTCACACAGCAGGGAGCCGATGCTGATGCCGATGGTAAAGGTGAGCAACAGCAGGGAGACCACCGACTCATCCCCCCCCAAAATGGTTTTGCTGTAGGCGGGAAATTGGGCCAAAAAAAGGGCACCGTACAACCAAAACCAGGAGATACCCAGCACAGAGAGAAACAGAATACGCTCGCTGCGCGCCAGTTGCAGGGTGCGCCAAGTCTCCTGAAAAAAGTGGTAATTGATGCGCAAATCGGGCTCCGGTGCCGGGGCAGAGGGAATGACCCGGCTGGCCAAATAACCGCTGATGGCGATCAGCAGGCCGGTCATGGTGATCCGATCACCCGGATCACTCATGGCGGCCAACACCCCCCCCAGCAGCGTGCCAAGCAGAATGGCAACAAAAGTCCCGGCCTCGATGAGGGCGTTACCCCCGACCAGTTCGTTTTCCTGCAGATGCTGCGGCAGAATGGCATACTTGATCGGACCAAAAAAACTGGAGTGGGTGCCGAGGAGAAAAAGACCCGCAAACAGTATTTCGATGCTGTGCCAGACAAAGCCCAAGCCGGTGAGCAGGACAATGAGGATTTCCAACACTTTGACCCATTGGGCCATGCGCGCCTTGTCAAACTTGTCGGCCATTTGGCCAGCAGTGGCAGAAAAGAGAAAAAATGGCAGGATAAAAATACCGGCGGCCACATTGGCCAACAACTCCGGGGCCAGTGAGGTCCACAGGGCCGAATGGAAGGTCAGCAAGACCACCAGGGCATTTTTGATCACATTGTC
>PDZU01000129.1 GCA_002753095.1 Magnetococcales bacterium | reverse complement strand
GTCTTCTCCTGAGGTGAGTACCTTCTGCGCTTCTTCTCCATGCTTTGTTCCTCCGTTTGATAGCCATTGTATGTAGCTTATTAAACGAAGGCAACTGTCCGATTTCATCTGAGGCAACACAAGAGAGTGCATGCCTGGGTCGCGGCAGATCCAGTTCACCGCGCGCAATCTTGTGGGCCATCTCATCTGCCGTTGCCAAAGGGGTCAAAACACTGCGCGAAACATGTCGGGATACCAGTAGAGCAATCATGATGCAAGCAGAGAGAGAAGCTATAATACGTGTCACGGCCTCCTCTCTCGCAGTGAGAATATCGGTCATGATCGCAGCCAGTTGTTCCTGAACATCTTCCAATAAATCGCCCGTTTCAATTTCAATCGCTTCTGTTGCGTCAATCAGTTGGAGGCCGACAGAAGAAGGCAATCGCGCATACCCACCGCTACGAACCAGCAGGTTTTGATCCAGCAAGTGGTTGATTGCATCATGACGGGTGTGAATGGCGTTCAACTGCTCCACAATACTGTCAATCTCTCGTTCAGGCAAGAAAGCGGCCTTTCGAATCAGCGCAATCAGGGTGTTGCCCCGTTCCAACTCCTTACGTATGCGTAACATTTGGTCCTGGAGAATACGGTTGTTGATCACCACCCAGTCGGGGGAGGTTTCGTCTGGCAATGCCTTGGCAAATTGATTGTGTTGCTGGGTCTGCACGGTCTCCAGACGGAAAATCGCCCGATTGAGCGGTAGCCATTGCTCAGAAGCCAACTGGATCTGTTGCCGAATATTATTGAGACTTTGCATGCCAAGCCAACCCTCCAGTACGATGGCACTGATGGCCACGAAGAAAATCCCTTGTATACGGCTCTTGAGGCTTACCATGCGTTTCATCCATACAGGTTGGAGGTTGGTGACCGGGTAACGGGAAAAATTCTCCATTTGATTTGCCAAGTAAACGAGAATCATAACATGAAAAATCGGCATATTTATGAATATAAATTCTTGTATGTATCAGGAACATGAATGTAAAAATTGTTATTTTTTAA
Source organism: Magnetococcales bacterium (assembly GCA_002753095.1). Classification (GTDB taxonomy): domain Bacteria; phylum Pseudomonadota; class Magnetococcia; order Magnetococcales; family Magnetaquicoccaceae; genus Magnetaquicoccus. Next base: position 5,386 of record PDZU01000129.1, on the reverse strand, counting down.
TATTTTATCAAATAAGTCAAAAAAAACTCCATATAAAATAAAGGGCTATCTCGTTATAAAATTTCATCTTTCTTTTGTCTTGTCCATGCCCCCATGATGGCACCGTTGCGCGATGTTTTGTTGCCAAACCTGCATTGGGATCAAGGAGGAATCATCTGGACAATGGCTTCACCCGACCTAGCGACAAGCGTATGGGATACCCACTCTGTCGAAATCATCATTCGTTGCATCTTTCAAGTGTTCACTTTGCTACTGTCAGCCTTTTTTTCTGCCTCTGAAGTTGCGTTATTCTCTTTGAATCGTCTGGACCTGAACAAACTGGAATCACAAAGACATCCCTACTTTGAGCGAATTCAGACAATGCTCAGAGAGCCGCGCGGATTGATTATTTCCATCTTGTGCGGCAACGAATCGGTCAATATTGCCTCATCGGCTAATATGGCAGCGTTATTGTTGCTGTTTTATACCGAACAGGAGACCCAATGGATCAACTTGGTCATCATGGTGCCGCTGCTCCTGTTGGTCGGTGAAGTGACCCCAAAAACCTTTGCCATCACCTTTCCGGTCAACTTTACCACTCAAATGACGGCACGTTTCCTGCCGGGATGGATTCGGATCATTCGTCCGGTTCGTCGTGTTGTCCGCTTGGTGGCTGACAAGGTGACAACGTTCATCGCCGGTCATCCGCCTGCCAAACACAATATTTTGCATACGGATGAATTTTTGACCTTGGTGGAAGAGGGCGAAGTGGGGGGGGCAATCGATCCACGGGAAAAAATGTTGATTGCGCATATGCTGGAAGCCTCTGAAACCGAAGTGATCCAAATCATGACCCCCTTTACCCGCATGCACTATCTGGATGCGGACAAGCCCATGGAACAGATTCTTGAGGACTTTCGGACGTGGCGTCATCCACACATGCCTGTGATTCGCAAACATCGTAACCATATCATCGGTTTTCTGGAAAGCGAAGACATACAGCGCTTGTTGCAGCACCACACCGATTTCAAACGTCTCAATATCGACGATATGCTGCGTCCGGTCCACTTCGTGCCACCCAACAAGAAGGTGGACGAAATGTTTGACTATTTCAAGAACAATAAAACCTGGGCGGCCATCGTCCTGGGTGAATATGGCGATGTGTTTGGCATCGTGACGATTGCCGATGTGCTTGGGTTTGTCTTTGGCGGCATCTCACAAAACATTGGCACGCTGGGCTACAAACTGATTCAAAGCAACCCGGATGTTTATCGTGTTTCCGGCGATTTGAATCTGGAGATGTTCAACGAGGTCAGTGGGTTGGGCATCAATATCCTTGAGGACGAATCCATGATTACCACGCTTGGTGGATATGTGTTTCACCTATTGGGGCGCCTGCCGAAAAGCGGTGACTCGATCGAAGAGGGTGGGATACGCTTCTGCGTCACAGAAATGGATGGGTTGCGCATCAAAAGTGTAGAAGTGAGTCGTATTGCGCTTGCTGACGGCATGGAGAAGACAACGCAGGAGAGTAACCTCGCCAGCAAACAGCCCGACATGGTGGCCGGGCCTGCGCCAGTGCAGGAATCAAAACTGGCTGCTGTCGCCGTTGGTAATCCAACTTGATGCACAGAGGATAACGCATATGCAAAGCTCTACAGAAGTGATTTTGGAATTGGTCGCCATCCTCGTACTCTTGCTGGTAAAAGGATTTTTCTCTGGTTCGGAGATCGCCATTGTCAGTAGCGACAAGATTAAATTGCGCCATCTTGCCAAACAGGGCAGTAAAGGGGCCGCAATGGTTCTGAAGCGTTTTCGCAATCCAGACATTATTCTCGGTACGACCCTGATCGGTACCAACGTGGCTACCGTGGGTGTGTCGACCATTGGCACCCTGATGTTCATCGATCTGCTGGGCAGTGGCGGTGACTTGCTGGCAGTCATGATTCTCTCACCGTTGATGTTGATTTTTGGAGAGATCGTTCCCAAGAGCATCTATCAGCAGAAGGCCAACAGTATAACACAAATCATCATTTTTCCGTTAACTATGATGACTTATTTGTTGTACCCTTTCGTATTCATTTTCAGTCGGTTTGCCCGCATTTTTACCAAGGTGGTCGCTGGTAAAAGCACCAAACGTTCCGAATACATCACCCGGGATGAGATTCGCATGCTGCTGGAGATGCCCGATACCGATCCCAACGCGGACAAGGGTGACCGTCGTTTTGATAAAGATCGGGTGCGGACGATCATTCGTTATGCAGAGACCACCGTTGGGGCTTCGATGGTCCCTCTGGCCGATGTGGTCGGTATCGGAGATGTGGAAGATATGGAAAAGGCGATGCGCATCGCCTTGGAGCGCAATGTTAATCGACTTCCTGTTTATCATGAAAGTATTACCAATATTATTGGTATTATTACAATAAAAACATGGGATCTGATGGATCCCAATGTGTCACACGGTAAGATAGCGGAAAAGATGCAGCCACCGCTGTTTGTGACCCCGCGTCAGACGATTCACGAAGTCATGCCCATCATGCAGGGGCGCCATGATCGGATGGCTGTCGTGGTGGATGAGTATGGCTATGCCGTTGGCGTACTGTTTCTGGAAGATATTTTCATGGAGGTCATCGATGTGGATGCCGACATGGAAGGCAAAATGACGGGCAGACAGGTGCCGTGTCTGCAACAGGTTGGCGAGGATGAATATCTGGTCTCTGGCCGCATGTCGATTGCCCAGTTGAACGAAGATCTGTCGATCCAGTTGCCCACGGACGATGGGTATACGATTGCTGGTCTCTTGGTCAATCAACTGCGTTCCATCCCCAAGTCTGGATATACGATAGAGATGGAAAATTACCTGTTTACTGTTCAGGAAACGGATGGTCGCACGGTAACACGTGTGAGTATTCAACGCACTTGAGTCGTCTTGGTTGGCGATTGCTTGCCCACCTCCTTTGTTCGAACGGTTCGTTTGGATGAAGGGGGTTGGGCCCCTCTGTTGTTGGTACGCCGTCCTCTGCACATCTTTACCGCACATGCGGTTCAGGGCATGATAGAAGGAACGCATGCAATAAAAACCTGTCCAAGCCTAAAACAGTGCCAGATGACCCCTTTGCAGAGGAGAAGAGAAAATGCGTGAGGCGTGCTTGCCGAGCAGTGAAGCCGAATGGCAAGGCTGCTTGACCCCGGAACAATACCGGGTTTTGCGGCAGGAGGGGACGGAACGGCCCGGTTCCAGCCCCTTCAATCAGGAAAAGAGGGCTGGGGTGTATCATTGTGCTGGTTGTGGTCAGGCGCTTTTTGAGTCGTCCATGAAATATGAGAGCGGCAGCGGTTGGCCCAGTTTTTTTGCCGTCCTTCCAGAAAGTGTCGCCACCAAGAGCGATCATCATCTGCTGACACCCCGGACCGAATACCATTGTTCCCGCTGTGGGGGACATATGGGTCATGTGTTTCCCGATGGACCGCAACCCAGCGGCCTGCGCTATTGCAACAATGGTATTTCGCTCCGTTTTGTTCCGACGGAAGCGTGATCTTCCATGACCGAGAGCCGTCACTCCGAGGAGATGTTGGGGTTAGAGCATAGCTACCAGCGTCTGCCGAACCATCTCTACAGCCGCCTGCCGCCAGAGTCGGTGCGTCGTCCCCAACTGCTGTTGCTCAACGAAACGCTGGCCCACGCTCTGGGTTGGGAGGTCGGGCGACTGCGGCAACACGGGGCAGGGTGGTTTTCTGGCAACTGTTTGCCAGCGGATGCTTCCCCGCTTGCACTGGCCTATGCCGGGGATCAATTCGGGCAGTTTGTGCCGCAGTTGGGGGATGGTCGGGCGCTCATGCTCGGTGAGGTGATCGACCGTCGGGGTGTGCGCCAGGATGTGCAGTTGAAAGGAAGCGGTCGCACCCCCTATGCACGGCGGGGGGATGGTCGGGCCTGCTTGGGTCCGGTCTTGCGGGAGTATCTGCTTGCGGAGGCCATGCATGCCCTGGGGGTGCCGACCACGCGCGCATTGGCCGTGGTGGCCACCGGCGAGCCTGTTTTTCGGGAACGGCCCATGCCAGGGGCGATTTTGACCCGCGTGGCGGCAAGCCACGTGCGGGTGGGTAGCATCCAATATTGTGCGGCACGGCAGGATTGGGCCGGGGTGCGGGCGTGGGTAGGGTACACCCTGCGGCGGCACTATCCAGAGCAGCAAGAAGCGGCCTCGCCCACCCTGGCCCTGCTGCAGGCGGTGGCCGAACGACAAGCCCAGCTGATTGCCCGCTGGCTGCAGGTAGGCTTTATCCATGGGGTGATGAACACCGACAACATGGCGCTTTCCGGCCAGACCATCGACTATGGGCCCTGTGCGTTCATGGATCGCTATGATCCGGCCACCGTGTTCAGCTCCATTGACCATTGGGGGCGCTATGCCTACGGTCAGCAACCAGCCATGGCGGCCTGGAATCTCATGCGTTTGGCCGAGGCTTTGTTGCCTGTTCTGGAGGAGGAGAGGGCGGCAGAGGGTAGAGCCGGGGCTGCGGCGGTGTTGGCGGCTTTCCCGGAGCGTTTGCAGATCCATTGGTTGGCAGGGATGCGGCAAAAATTGGGCCTGCAGCAGCCAGAGGAGGGGGATAACAGGCAGATTGAAGCGTTGTTGCAAATCATGTATGACGGGCGTGCGGATTATACACTGACCTTTCGCTTGCTCGCCGCCCCCTTGCAGGAGGGAGAGCGTGGTGTTGCACAGTGGTGCAGTGGCTTTGACAACGCAGAGGCGGCGCAGCAATGGTTGCAGGGCTGGCTGGCGCGTATTCGGCGCGAGGGAGGCAGTGATCCGCAGCGTATCGAGGCGATGAACCAGGTCAATCCGCTGTACATCCCCCGCAATGATCGGGTGGAAAAGGCGCTGGCGGCGGTGCTTGAGGAGGGCAACTGGCAGCCCTACCGGCAACTGTATCAGGTGCTGCAGAACCCCTTTCAGGAGCAGGCGGGCATGCAAACCTACAGCGCCCCGCCACCGCCATCGTGGGGCGATTATCAGACCTTTTGCGGTACTTGAAAGCAGGCAAGTATCGTTTGATCTTTAAACCTGCCAATGATCCCATATCACAGCGGCCTGAAGGGGGGGCTTGATTGGCATCGGGTCACAGCCATTATGGTGATTGGGGTGGAGAATACCTATGAGTCAATGGCACTTAGTTAGCCGTAACATCATATTTCTTCAAGGATAATCTGGCCTGCAATCTCGGCTCATTTAGCCGGGGATATGGCTTTGGACGGCGTTTTACCGCTCTCGGCTCCGCTCGTCCTGGTCGATTACCGATTCGGCAATGAGCGATAGCCCGCAGCATGGCATCCAGGAGCCGGGCTCGTCCGTCACCAGCAGCATGGGCAATTTTGCCTGTGAAGGCGTCCATCTGTTGC
>PDZU01000128.1 GCA_002753095.1 Magnetococcales bacterium | reverse complement strand
TTGTTCTTTTCCGCCATTTTGATCTCTTTTTCTTCGATCTTGCGGCTGGCATTGGCAATGTCGACCGTACCATTGAGCATGGCGGCGATGCCGGTGCCGCTGCCGCCGCCGGTGACGGCGATAGCCAGATCCGGCTTGACTTTACGGTACTCTTCGGCCAGGGCCTGGGCCACGTTGACCAGGGTGTCGGATCCTTTGTTCTGGATCATTGTGCCTGCAAGGGCACTGGTGCTGCACAGGATGGCTGCCAAACCTAACGCCGCTACGTATTGCTTTTTCATTGTAACTCCTTAAATTGTAAGATATGATATCCCCACGTGATGCACTCCGATGGTCGCCCCTGCACCGTTTTACCGCCCAAGCGACACATACGTTACCAGTCACTTGTGAAGAATTGATCGCGGAGTTGTGAACAAATTGTGAATTTTGCAGTTGGGCAATTTTTTTGTGATTGCATCGATCCATGACAGGATCTTTCCCGCGAGAAACAGACCATGAACAAACAGGCCAAGGGATGGGGCACAGGGTGGCTGGTTGCTTGCTGGCTCTTTACAGGGTTTACAGGGTTGTTGCCAGAGCATACGGCTGCTGGAGAGGCACAGGGAGCGGACAGCGCAACATTTTTGTCTGGACGCGATGGCGTTGCGCTGGCCACAGGCAGCGATACGCAGCCTGTTGGTGCCTCGGTGGAGGAGCTGTTGCAGATTGCCCGCCAGATGAACCCGGAGGTGGCGGCAGCGGCTCTGGATGCGGATGCTGCCGCTGCCCGCGTCAAGGGGGCCGACGCCCTGCCGGACAGCAAGCTGCTGTTCACCTTCGACGACATCAGCAAGAGCAACAGCGGTTGGCCCGGTCGCGTGGGCACCTATAAATATACCCTGCAACAGGAGATCCCCGGCTGGGGCAAGCGGGAGAGCAAGCGGCAGATTGCAGAAGCCGGCAGCCGCGAGGCCAACAGCCAACTCGAAGAGCGGATCACCGACCTGCTCATGCGGGTCAAGGCGGCTTATGCCGATTATCATCGGGTACACCTCTCCATGGATCAGACCAGGGAATTGCTGCAGATCATGCGGGTGGTGGTGGTCTTTGCCCGTGCCCGCTATGCCCAGGGCATGGCCCTGCAGGCCGAGGCCACCTCTGCCGAGGCAGAACGGGGGGCACTCTCCAGCGAACTGGTGCGCCTGGAAAAGGAGCGCCATCGTCTGCGGGTCCGCCTGAACGCTCTGTTGAATCGGCATCCCGACGCCCCTCTGGTGGAACATCCGCACCTGCGCCCCCTGCCAGCCGCCCAGGTGCTGGACTATGAGACGTTATGGCAACGGGCCCAGGCCGCCAATCCAGCGCTGAAAATGGCCCAGGCCAAAGTGGAGGGCAGCACGGAGGAGATACAACTGGCCCGCAAAAACTGGTTGCCCGATCTGGAGGTGGGGGTTGGTCTGGTCAATCCCCGTCAGGAGGGGGGGCGGGATGGTTATGAGGCCATGCTGTCGTTGAATCTGCCGCTGCAAACGGGTTGGCGGGTGGCCGCCGAACAGGAGGCCGTGGCCAAACAGCAGGCGGCCAGCGCACGGTTGAATCTGGCCCATCTGCAACTGGCCGCCAACCTGCGCGAAGCGCTGCTCAGTCTGGAAGAGTCGCGCGCCGTGGAAAAAAGTACGGTGGATATTTTATTGCCCCAAGCCCGCATCGCCCTGCACTCGGCCCTCAAGGGTTATGAAGCCGGTTCGGTGGAGGCGGTCACTGTCCTGGATGCCATTCAACGACTGAAAAAATTTCACATTGAACAGATCCAGGCCCAGTTTGAGCAACAGGTGCGCTTGGCAGAGATCGAACGGTTGATCGGGGGCGATTTATGAACGGGTGGTCCGGGTTGCAGCGGTTCTGGATTGTTTGGTCTTTTTTGGTGCTGGTGGCACCGGCTTGGGGGGGGACGGCGGATCATGCCGAGCATGCCACGGCAGCCAGTCGCGAGCAGGAGCGCAAGATTCTGTTCTACCGCAACCCCATGGGCTTGCCGGATACCTCGCCAACCCCCAAAAAAGATTCCATGGGCATGGATTATATCCCGGTCTATGCCGATGAGGCTGCCGCTGCCGCCGAGAATACCGTGCGCATCAATCTGGACAAGGTGCAAAAATTGGGCGTCAGAAGCGAGGCGGCCAGCCTGCGGCCCGTGAGTCGTCTGATTCGCGCCGTGGGCACGGTCCAGGTGGATGAACGCCGCCTGCAGGTGGTCACGCAAAAATTTGAAGGTTGGATCGAAAAGCTGCATGCCGATGTGACCGGGCAGAGCGTGCAGCAGGGCCAACCTTTGATGGAGGTCTATGCGCCTGCCCTGGTTTTGGCGCAGCAGGAGTATCTGGCTGCGGTGCGGGCCAGTCAGGCCCTCAAGGAGGCCGATGCCGAAACCCGCCATACCGCCGCCGAGTTGGCCGAAAGTGCCTTGAACCGTCTGCACAACCAGGGGCTGGCGGCTGCCGAGATCAAACGGCTGCAAAAAGAGCGCACGGTACAGAGAACCTTGACCCTGACCGCCCCGGTCAGTGGCGTGATTCTGGAAAAAAATGCCCTGCAGGGCATGCGCTTCATGCCGGGGGAGATGCTCTATCGCATTGCCGATCTGTCGGTGGTCTGGGTGGTGGCTGAGGTGTTCGAGCAGGATTTGGGCCTGGTGCAGGTGGGGCAAAGTGCAGAAATTACCCTGAACGCCATGCCCGGCAAGCCGTTGCATGGCAAGGTCTCCTTTATCTATCCCACCCTGAACAGTGATACGCGCACGGTCAAACTGCGCATCGAGTTGCCCAACAGCAACGGTGCCTTGCGGCCCTCGTTATATGCCACGGTGCTGCTCTCCGCCCCCATCGGCAGCAGCGAACGCCTGACGGTGACCGATTCGGCCCTCCTGGACAGCGGTTCACGGCAGGTGGTGCTGGTGGAGCGTGGCGAAGGGTTGTACGAACCCCGTTTGGTACGGGTTGGCGGCAAGGGGAACGGTTATGTGGAGATTCTGGAGGGGCTCAAGGAGGGGGAAAAGGTGGTGGTCCGGGCCAATTTCCTGATTGATGCCGAGGCCAATCTCAAGGCGGCCTTGGGCCATTTTTCCCATTAGGGAGGGTGTTGGATGATTGCTGCCCTCATTCGTTGGTCCTGTCGCAACCCGGTGCTGATTCTGCTGCTCACCCTGCTGCTGGTGGGCAGCGGTTTGCTGGCCGTGACCCGCATGCCGCTGGATGCCATCCCCGATCTTTCCGATGCCCAGGTGATTCTGTATACCGAATTTCCCGGACAGGCCCCCCAGGTGGTGGAGGATCAGATCACCTATCCCTTGACCACCGCCATGCTCTCGGTGCCCCGTTCCAAGCTGGTGCGCGGCTTCTCATTTTTTGGCGTCTCCTTCGTCTATATCATCTTTGAAGATGGTACCGACATCTATTGGGCGCGCACGCGGGTGCTGGAATATCTCAACTTTGCCGCCAAACGTCTGCCGAGTGGCGTTTCGCCCACGCTGGGACCGGATGCCACCGGGGTCGGTTGGGTCTATCAGTATGTCATCCTGGCCAAAGAGAAAACCTTGGCCGAACTGCGCACCTTGCAAGACTGGTATCTGCGTTACCATCTGGCCAAGGCGGAAGGGGTGGCCGAGGTGGCCAGCCTGGGGGGCTTTGTGCAGCAGTATCAGGTGATCGTCGATCCGCAACAGTTGCAGGCTTTTCGGATCCCGCTCTCCCGCGTGACCCAGGCCATTGCCATGAGCAACCGGGATGTGGGCGGGCGCGTGGTGGAGATGGCCGAGACCGAATATGTGGTGCGCGGCAAAGGTTATCTGCGCGGGGTGGAAGATATTGAGGCCATCGTTTTGAAAGAGGACAAGGGCACCCCGGTGCGCCTGAAAGATGTGGCCAGGGTTGAACTGGGACCGGATGAACGGCGTGGTCTGGCGGAACTCAATGGCGAGGGGGAGGCGGTCAGCGGCATTGTCCTGCAGCGCTACGGTCAAAACGCCCTGAAGGTGATCGACAACGCCAAAGCCCGTTTGGCCGAGATTGCTGGCAGTCTGGGCGAGGAGGTGCGCATCGAGGCGGTTTATGACCGTTCCGAACTGATTCGGCGGGCGGTGGATACCCTGAAAGGGACGCTCATCGAAGAGAGCCTGATTGTGGCGGCGGTCTGCATCGTGTTTTTGCTGCATGTGCGCAGTGCCCTGGTGGCGATCATCATGCTGCCGGTGGGGGTGTTGATTGCCCTGATGGCCATGCAGATACTGGGCATGACCTCCAACATCATGAGCCTGGGCGGCATTGCCATTGCCGTCGGGGCCATGGTCGATGCCGCCATCGTGATGATCGAAAATGCCCACAAACATCTGGAGCGCGCCGACCCGGCCACGCCACGGACTCATGTGCTGATGGAGGCGGCTGCCGAGGTGGGGCCAGCCCTTTTTTTCAGCCTGCTGATTATCACCGTCTCTTTTCTGCCGGTCTTTACCCTGGAGAACCAGGAGGGGCGACTTTTCAAACCGTTGGCCTACACCAAGACCTTTGCCATGGCTGGGGCGGCTTTTCTTTCGGTTACCTTGGTGCCGGTGTTGATTGTGCTCTTTGTGCGTGGTCACATTTTGCCGGAGCAAAAAAATCCCATCAACCGCTTGTTGATCTGGCTCTACCGTCCCATCATCCAGGGGGTGCTGCGTTTCAAGCTCACCTGTATTGTGTTGGCGGTCGGTTTGCTTGCTGCCAGTATCGTGCCGGCGCAACGCCTGGGCAGCGAGTTCATGCCCACCTTGAACGAGGGCACGCTGCTTTACATGCCCACCACCTTGCCCGGTCTTTCCATGACCAAGGCCGAGGAGTTGTTGCAAACCCAGGATAAAATTATCAAGAGCTTCCCGGAGGTGGCCTCTGTGTTGGGCAAGGCAGGTCGGGCGGCCACGGCCACCGATCCGGCCCCGACGGAGATGTTTGAGACCATCATCAACCTGCACCCGGAGTCGTTGTGGCGCCCCGGCATGACCGTGGACAAGTTGATCAGCGAACTGGATGAGGCGTTGCAGATGCCCGGTATCAGCAATGCCTGGACCATGCCCATGAAGGCGCGCATCGATATGCTTTCCACCGGCATTCGCACCCCGATCGGCATCAAGGTTTTTGGCAAGAATCTGGAAGAGTTGGAAGCCCTGGCGCAACAGATTGAAACGGTCATGAAAGGGGTGCCCGGCACCACCAGCGCCTATGCCGAGCGGGTGGGTGGTGGTTTTTATCTGACCATCGATCCAGATCGGGAGCAGCTTGCCCGCTATGGTTTGACGGTTGGCGAACTGCAGGAGACCATTTTGACCGCTCTGGGCGGCGAAACGGTGACCACCACCGTCGAGGGGCGGGAGCGTTTTACTGTCAACGTGCGCTATCCACGTGATTTTCGTTCCGACCCGGACGCCATCGCCCGCACGGTGTTGATTCGTACCGAAGGTGGGGCTTCCATCCCATTGGGACAGTTGGCCTCGGTGCGTCTGGAAAAAGGGCCGGCGGCCATTCGCACCGAAAACGCTCTGTTGGCCGTCTATATTTATGTGGATACGCGCGACGAGGATATTGGCCGTTATGTGGCCCGCGCTCAAGAGGCGGTGCAGGTGGGGGTATCCTTGCCAGCGGGCTCTTTTCTGCAGTGGAGTGGTCAATTTGAATACATGGAGCGGGCCAGGGAGCGCTTGCAGGTTGTGATTCCGCTGACCATTTTCCTGATTTTTATTCTGCTCTATCTGAACTTTGGCCGCATGACTGAGACCCTGATTGTCATGTTGTCGCTGCCCTTTGCGTTGGTGGGGGGCATCTGGTTGATGGATTATCTGCACTATAACCTGAGCGTGGCTGCTGCGGTGGGTTTTATCGCTCTGGCCGGGGTGGCTGCCGAAACCGGGGTGGTGATGTTGATCTATCTGGATCATGCCTGGCAGGCGGTTTGTAGCCGGCGCCAGGCGCAGCAGGAGAGGGTTACCCCTGCCGATCTCTATCAGGCGATCATGGAGGGGGCGGTGGAGCGGGTGCGCCCGAAAATGATGACCGTGGTGGCGATCATGGCCGGTCTGTTGCCGATATTATGGAGCAGTGGGAGTGGTTCGGAGGTGATGCGCCGCATCGCCGCCCCCATGGTCGGGGGTATGCTCTCCTCCACTGTTTTGACCTTGCTGGTCATTCCGGCCATCTATGCGCTGGTTAAAGGGTTGTTTCTTGACAAGAGTCATGGGCATCATGTGTAATACCCGATTATAAGTGGCATGGGGTCAAGGGGAGATTATCTCCCCTTGCGGGTTGCAAGGGCGGAGCCCTTGCTTGTATGGCGCGCTTTTAACGAAGCAGATTTACGCAGTAAATCTGTGCCGCGCGCCCAAATTTGTGCCCCGCAGGGGCACGCTCCTGGAGGGCGGCAGCCCGACATGCACCGTGGTCTGACCAA
>PDZU01000127.1 GCA_002753095.1 Magnetococcales bacterium | reverse complement strand
TCTGTCGAACCAATTTGCGCCGGTGGTGATCAGTTCCCAGGGGGTTTCGTGCCATATCGAATACCGCTTGCAGGGTGAGTATTATGTCACGACCCGCTCCAAGGGGCGGATCATGCTGCAAGAGAGCCTGAACGCCAGGGATCGCAAAAAGCTGTTTGTCAGCAATTTTGATTTCAAGGGGTTGGTGGGTGTCCATCTGCACCCGGCGGGGATGGTTTTTACCCTGGATGAGGAGAAAAACGCCAAAGGGGAGGTCCGCCCCAATCAACCGCCGGCGACCATCCTGAGTGGGGCCGCACCGCAGGATGCAGCGTCGTTGCTGGCGGGGCGTAGCGCCCGGATCGACCTGAAGACGGTCAGCCAGGAGAGCCCGATCCTGATCGGATCCAACAACCGGATGATGCACATGATGATCAAGCCCGTCTCGGCAGAGGGGGGGGCGTGGGGTTTGTATCTCTCCAATGCCAACGGCATCATTCGGGGCAATACGCTGCCTTCGGTGGTGTTGCAGCGCGAAAGCGGTGTGGTGGTGGATCGCCAGTTTTTCATCCGTCTGGCCGCTTCGCCGGATGCCAGCATTGTGGCGCGGGCCTGGAATGTGGAGACGATTGACCCGGTTTTGTTCCGTTTGTCGGTGGATGATGCAGCGGTTTTGACCATCGAAGAGCTGTTTACCACCCACGGTTTGAGTGTGGTGGTGGGGGATGGGGAGGTGCTCAAGCTGGGACTGTTGGGGGATGCCCCAGGTCCGCAAGAGGAGATGGTGCGCAACCAATATGCGGTCAATCTGGGCAAATTGCGCGATCGCACCCGTACCCAGGTGGCAGAGTTGGGGCAGGAGGGCAAACTGCAGGCGATTCGTGACCATATCCTCACCGATGTGGGGCGAGCGTTGCGCAAGGAAAATGCCAACGGCGTGGTGGTCCTGGCGATGGAACTGGCGGTCAAGGAGGTGTTGGCACCCCTCTACAATGAGGCAAAGGGGAGCGACCAGATAACCAGTGTGGACCATGAGACGGTCAAGCTGTTGAACGCCATCAGCAACGAATTGACCGGTTGGTTGCAGACCGACTCTTCGATTGCCCTGTCGGCGGCGGCGATCACCACGGTGATCGATGAAATTGCCGCAGAGTTGCCGACCCCTGGACTGGATCGGATGATGAAACAGGAGTTGCCAGCGGGCAAGGCAGACTTTCTGGAGGAGGAGCAGATCCATTTTGATGATTTGTGCCGCAACGCCAAGACTTTCCTTGCCTCGTTCATGACCTCCAGTGCGGCCAGTCGGGATGTTTTTCATTTGGCGAAGCAACTGGGCAAGGGGGGCAGCGATGCGGAGTTGAAGCGCACGCAGGAGGAGTTGCAGCAGGCCATGCGGCGGATGATGCGCGAGACGATGTTGCAGACTTTGATCCGTCTGGTCATTCGTGGCCATTTGATTCGGGTGGAGCAGGACAAGCGCAAGGCGTTAGGCATCGAGTTGTCCAAGGGGGGGGAGAAAGACAAGCTGCTGGGCCGCAGCCACCTGGATGACATCCTCAAGCGCTACAATGATTATAGTCGATTGATTGATCTGGCCTTTCGGGAGCGGATGCAGGGCTTGATCAACGAGGCGATCAAGGGTTTTCAGGATGGCACGGCGGTCGAGAAGCTGGTGACCATCAACCCGACGGGATTCATCTCCTATCTGGTGACGTTACGCAGCGTGGGCGGCAATGCGGAGAGTCTGCCGGAGGGAACTGTTCCGGCGATGACCTGTTTGCATTCCATCCCGGATGCGGTGCCGGATATTCAGGTGGAGCAACCGGACCGTGGGGTGGCCAAGGGTTTTGTGCGGGTTGTGCATCGGGAAGGGGTGTTGCTGGAGGAGGATTTTGCCCCGAAGACGGTGATCAACGTGATACCGGACGGGGTGCCGGAGATTTTCTGGGGGGCGATCAGTGAGTTTGGTTTGCGCCTGATGGAATATTCCTTTGCGTCGGACGGTCGCAAGCGGGATCTCCAGCAATTGGAGCAGGTCGGGCAACGTTGGACGCGGGGGGTGATGTTGAAGATTTACAATCTGTTGCGTGGTGGCCGTGCGTTGGCCCCGGTGACCGATTTTTCTGGCTTTCAGGAGTTCATGCAGGACGCGGTTGGTGTGGTGGAGATGCGCAGCGGGGAGGAGTCCGGCGAGGAGATTCTGGATCTGCGTGCCCGCCCGGAGGGGATGCGTGAAGGGGGCATGGACATCAAAAAAGAGTTGCGTCAGGTTTTGGCCGGGTTGCAGAAGGAGGGGGTGATCAAGGCGGATACCTTTCGTTTCAAGCAGCGGATGCGTTCGTTTGCCATGTCGGGGGGTGGGCAGTCGGTTGAGATTCCGCTGACCATTACGGTCCGCAAAGGGGTGATCAGCATTGAGGCGGTGATTGATGAAAAGGAGTACAAGCGGGTATTTGGCTTGAACGGCGAGGAGATCACCGGGGAGGTGGAGGTTGTCCAGGAGGATGAGGGGGACAAGGAGCGTGCAGAGCAACAGCGGCGGGAGCAGGCCGAGCGGATCAATCGCAAGGCGTTGGCGCACTCGTTGCGGACCATCGAGTTTTTCAAGGATTTTTCCGAATATGAGAAGGATCGGGTTGCGGAGATGGATGTCAGTTTTCGCATGACGCAACCGCAGGAGATTTTGATTCGGGAGGGGACGACGGACACGGCCTTTTACATTGTGTTGCGTGGCAAGGTGGCGGCGGTCAAGGGGGATTTGCAGCGTGGCAAAGGCAAGCATCTGTTTGACCTGCCGGCGGGGGAGATGATTGGGGAGTTGGCTTTTTTGATGGGCACGCCGCGCAGTTTGAACATTGTGGCGACGGATCGCGGGTTGTTGTTGCGGGTTGACAGTGCCTTGTTGAACCATTTGGGCAGTGACAGTCGGGAAAAGTTCAAGGATCAGGTGATCAACAAGTTGGTGCGGCGCTTGGCGGAGACGACGGACCGTTTAAGACGGACGCCTTTGGGGTTGCGTCAGGAGTCGAATTTGCAGGCGCGCCATGGTGAATTCATGGGGGAGATCAAGCAGTTGAGTCGGGAGGAGACGATTGAACGGATTGATCGGATACCTTTTTTTGATCCTTTTTCGGTGTTTGAGAAGCGGCGGATCACGGCGTTCAACACTTCGTTTCTTGCTTTTGCGGCGGGTCGGGATGTGATTCTTGAGGGGGACATAGACACCTCATTTTACATTTTGATTGATGGCAGGGTTGTGGTCTTGAAGGGGAGTGATGAGGTTGTGGAGTTGGGGCCGGGGGAATTTTTTGGGGATATGGCCTTTTTGACCAGTTTGCCGCGCACGACTGGGGTACGGAGCAAGACGGATGTTTTGGTGATGCAGGTGGACCAGGGTCTTTTGAAGCGTCTGGGGTCGGAGATTCGGGAGAAGATCAAGGATCGTTTCATCAAAAAGCTGTGCGAGCGGGTGATCCAGACCACGGGCCTGGTGGTCTAGGGAGCAGTTTGAAATCTTTACATAATTTCAATTTCTGCGGGGTCCAGGGGCGATCATCGCCCCTGGCGGGTGCAGGGCAGGGCCCTGCTTGCACTGTGCGGCGTTTAAAGTAAGCAAATGCGCAGCATTTGCGCACGCCGCACCAATCTGTGCCCCGCAGGGGCACGCTCCTGGAGGGCGGACGCCCGAATTTTAACAGCGCGTGCCATGGTGGCTTTCTTACTGTCGAACGGGTGTTCGTTGTTCGGTTAACGGAGGTTGGAGCATGCAGAAAAGCACCCCGTTGAGCATGAATGTGACATCCTTTCGTGAACGGGGTTATTCATCCGCAGAGATTTGCCAGTCAATGCCCTGCGCGGTCAGTTCTGCGCTCAGTGCTGCGAAGGCGCTGTCCACCAGGCTGCCGCGCCCACGTACCGATAGAAGAATATGCCGATCCTCTCCCAACCTGGGCAGGCTGGCGCAGTGTACTTGCGGAAATTGTGCCACAACACGCTGCATGGGCAGCACAATTTGACTCTCTCCCACCCCATTAATGCGCAGGCAGCGCAGGATCTCAGGGGATCGACCGGCAGGAAACTGATTTTCCAGTACCCAATCCAGCATCGGCCAAGCCAGTTCGGGAAACCCCGGCAACATGAAGTGCTGACGAAAGCAAAAGCCCGGAATCCGGTTGATCGGATTCGGCAGCAGCGTGCTGCCTTGCGGCCAATCGGCCATCAGCACCCGGATTGGCCATGCTTCGCTCCCAAAACGGGCTTCGATCTCGCGCACGGCATCGGCATGGCGCAGCAGGGGAACCCCGGCAGCCTCGGCCAGAGCCTGCCGGGTCCGATCATCCGGTGTGCTGCCAATGCCACCAAAACAGAAGACCGGTCTACCCTCCGCAAGCGTCTGAGTGAAATGCTGGATCAATTGCCCCGCATCGTCTCCGACAAAGCGTGCCCAGGCCAACGCCATGCCACGTTCCCGCAGTCGCGCAATCACCTGCGGCAAATGGGCATCCGTGCGCCGTCCCGCAAGAATTTCATCGCCGATCACCATCAAACCGGGATGGTACATGACTTCGTCCATGGTTCTGTTCCGCTGTTGCGCGTGACTCAATTTTCTCTCTGATACCCGCTACCAGCCAGATTGATAAGAAAAAGTATAACAGCCGTCAATGAACCCCTTCGCTTTCAGTTCGTCGAGCAGATGTGCTTTATCGTTGCGTCTGGCCAGGGCGCCATTGGTTTCGTGGAAAATATAGGGATAATGAGCAAGCGCTTGGCAGAGGCTGACCGAACGGGCCAGACGATAAAAACGGTCCTCGATGACCGAACCTTGCCCGCCCAGTTTCAGCGGATGGAGCGACAGAATCAGGGTGGGGCGGTACTCCTGCAGCAGGGGGGCGATGGCATCGATCAGGTCATATTCAGCCCCTTCGATGTCAATTTTGATCAACGATACCCGTTTCATGTCGATCATGGCCAGAAAACGTCTGGCATCCAGGAGGGTGATGGTATCGCACGCCGGCAAGTCACTGTGTGCGGCATCAAAAGAGAGCAGGCTGGAACCACTATTGCCCGGCGCATGGTTGAAGAGCGCGACCTGACCATCCACCGTGCCCAAACCGGCCTCGAAAAGGGTGATTCGGCTGGCCAGTTGTGGGTTGAGGGCAAAATTGAGCCGCAAGATTTTCAGGGCGGAGGCGTCCGGTTCAAAGGCATAGACCTTGCTGGCCAGATGGGCACAGTAGAGGGGGGTGCAACCAATCCAGCCGCCCACATCGATGACCGTACTTTCCGGCTGGATGAATTTATCAAAGGCGGCGAAAAGGGCAGGTTCCCAGGTGTTGGCCTCCACCATATCCCACCATTTCGGGTAGTGATGGGCGGCAACCAGCAAAGGGCGTCGGCGAATCAACACCTGTCTGGATTCTGGCAAAGCAGGCATGCTTTCATTCTCCCCTGTCGTCAATGGAATCATGGTTCACGTGGCAATCGTGTGTTCAGGTACACGACGTTTCCCCCAATCCGCTACCAAGGTCAAGCTCTCTGGTTTCGCGCACCTCCTGTCACGAGGGATCCGCGCACACGCCATCAATCGTGGTGGCATCCAGTACCCGAAGGGTGATCATAGCAGTTTCGATTTTACAAGTCACCATCGTTACGGGGTATCAGGCCGATATGATGAACAGGCTATCTTGAACAATGTTGCCGACTGGAGCGCTCTGGAGCAAGGCGTCCGTCTGGTTGACGTGAGCAATCATCGCGGTTTCGCTGCTGCTTGTCCGGCCACAATACCCGGACGGAACACGAAGTTCCTCTCGCTTGCTTGCGCTGAAGTGGACCATAAAATCTCCTTAACTGGCGGGACAATACACGCAAGTAATGACATGCTCTGCCTTGTTTGTGCAGCCTGAGTGCGGCGATATTATACACTCCATACATGTTAAAGCAAGCGTCATGCCAAAACAACTCTAAAAATTATCAAAAATGAAAACATAGATCCTTGACCCACAAACAAGATAAAAATAGGCTTACAACATCATGATTCGCTACCTCAGCATAAAGTTGAATGACACAACGTGGTGTTAATATTTTTTGTCATCTTTCACTCATTTTTTGAATAATATAATAATTAAAACTTCTCATTTGCAGTGTTTATAATGGCTTTACTCGTTTAAATTTAAGAGTATTTTTTGTTAATGCATCATTTTAAATTATTTTTTGGACGGATGGCGTAGAACAAACGCTTGGTGGAGGGTTGGGGGAGAGCGCTATTGGGGAATGCATGAATAAACTGTTACACGCACATGTTCAACGAACACGGTAGCGCATGAACGACAACAATGGAGGGAACAAGTGGACGACAGCAACCATGCTGCACCAGGAGGTATGCCCACATCGTTACCCACATCTCAAACATCCATCTCTTTCTGGCACTGTATGGCCAAAGCAAAGTCATGGACCCTCTGTAGCCCTATCCAAAGCGTCTTCGGTCCTGGAAAGCCATCTCCTTT
>PDZU01000036.1 GCA_002753095.1 Magnetococcales bacterium | reverse complement strand
GTCAACCCACTTGGTTCTATGCCTTTCATTGTACCCTCCATGCGTATCTTTTTGGTGCCAAGGATAGCGAACTCATGTTCAAGCGATGTCTTTGGCAGGCGACGTTGACTGATGCAGGCAAACGCTTTCTGTCACTCCTGTTGCC
This sequence comes from Magnetococcales bacterium, assembly GCA_002753095.1. Taxonomy (GTDB): domain Bacteria; phylum Pseudomonadota; class Magnetococcia; order Magnetococcales; family Magnetaquicoccaceae; genus Magnetaquicoccus. Next base: position 28,623 of record PDZU01000036.1, on the reverse strand, counting down.
GACTGGCAAAGCACTTCCACACGGCATTGTGCGGTTCTTCTGACAGTTCATTCAGCAAAACAACGTACAGCGAGTCAAAAATGCGCAGACAGGACGCATAAACACCCTCTTTGTCGGTCGGAGAAAAGCCGTTTTCCGCCAGAATGTCCGTAGTCGGCGTCTTTGAAAGCAGGAGCAGGCTTCTCAGATTGTCCCGCTCAAGCTGCTGCTTTTCCCGATAGAAATAATCATAAGCAAGCGTCCGCCTGAGTACGTTCTCTGTCAGGCTTTCGGTGAACTTAAACTCGATCAGCAATTCGCGGGCGTCGGTGTCACGCATCCCGTCCGCCAGCCACGCCTTCTGTTCCTCTGTCCAAGTATTGCCTTCCCGTCGCAGCAAAATGATGTCGGCCTTGGGAGAGGCGTGGACTACGTCAACTTCAGTCTGGACGGAGACCTTGGCGGTTGTCAAAGGCTCCGTCACGCACTGAGCCAACAGTCGGTGCCAATAGGTTTTCTGTGTTACACGAGTTCCAACATTCTTTCGATCCGCCATCCGTTCCGCTCCTTGCGGTTTCAATACCGATAGCCGTTTGGTCAAACCGCATGGGAACGACTATGCCACCAAAAATCGGCCATTTCAACTGTCGGATGACAAATTTCCGTTTCATGAGGAGGTTGCGCGATGCACAACTATTTAATGCTGGCCCCCCTGATCCTCTCCCGGCTTCGGGAATGCCTGCCACAGGTGGAGATTTCCTCCTCCTGGGGAGTCCCGGCTATCAAAGAAACGCCAGATCAACAGCCATCCATCGTTGTTTTCCTGGAGGATGATCAGCCAGTTCAGCAAACCGCCCAAGGCACGGTGCAGAAAATCACTCAAACATGGATGGTGCTGGTAGCGGTAAGGGATACAGAAGAGGGTGCCGGCGAACTGATCAGCCGTGTCTACCGCGCCTTGGCAGGTTGGCGGCCAGGATTGCTTTTTGAGCCGCTGCACCGGGTGCGCTCCTCCTACAAACCAGATGTTTCGCCAAACGGTGTGAGCTATTTCCCGCTCAGTTTTGAAACCTCCTTCATTTTCAACACGTCAGAATAACCCAATCCCGTGCAGGAGAAACAAGCATGCCTATTCAGACTTCATATATTGGTGAAGGCCACATCTACCTTGGCCTGCGCTCTGGAGGCCCCATGATCGATGTCGGCCAAGTGGACGAATTCAAACTGGAGGTGTCGGAGGAGACCAAAAAGCTCAAGAATTATCAGGGTGGCGGTGGGCTTGCCGATCGGGTAGATCTGATTGATTCGGTATCGGTGTCTCTGAAGTTCCGTTCGCTGACGCCTGCCAACCTCGCCATGGCCATGCGCGGTGGTGTCGAGTTGCTGACGAGCAGCGCGATTACCGACCAGAACCATACCGCCTATGCTGGTGGCTTTCTGCCGCTGGATGGAATCGGACCAACCGGCGTGTCGGTAGCGGTCAATCCTGTTGCGTGGACTGCAACCACCTTCAAATCGCTCGGCGAGTTGGTCAAACCGACGACTGGCACCCATTTTTATCGCTGCACGGTGGCAGGTGCCACAGCAGATACGGAACCGACCACCTGGCCAACGGACGGCAGCACGGTGGTGGATGGGACGGCGACCTGGCAGGACGCAGGAACCATGGCTTTGTCTGCCAGCGAATACCAAATCATGTCCGCTGGCATCTATATCCCTGAGCAGTCGGCCAAGATTGCGATCACCGGTACACCGGTTAAGGTGAGCTATACCAAATCAGCCGGTGACTTGATCCAGACCCTGGTCAACTCCGGCGATGAATATCGGGTGTTTTTTGATGGCATCAACAAAGCGCGAGCAGGCAAGCCGCTCTCGGTAGACATGTTCCGGGTGAAATTTTCGGCAACCAAGGATTTGTCGCTCATCGGTGACGACTTCGCTTCGTTGCCGTTGACTGCCGAACTGCTCAAGGACGACAGCCGTACCGGTACGGGTATCAGCCAATTTTGCACCATTTCAATGGCGAGGTAACAATCATGCGACAAACACGCGAAGTGAATTTGGATGGCCAGGTGATCGTGGTTCGGGAATTGACCGTGGCCGAGGTTCGTGGCTGGCTGAAAAATCTGGAGCAGGTACAGGAGTCCGGTATTGATCTGGTGACCGAAGGGTTGCTGGCTGATGCCTCTCTCTCTGACATCTGTCGCATGACGGATCTGCCGATGGACGCCTTGGATCTGATGACTCCCTCCGAGGCCGAAACGGTGTTGTCTACCTGTCGGGAGGTCAACCCTCATTTTTTTCGTCTGCGGGAAAAACTGCTGCAGGCCGTGCGCACGGTCCAGCCCGATCCCGCCAACAGCTTGAACGATCCGCTTGCTGCCTGATCCGTGCCGGTCATGGGCAGGCGTGGGAGTACCCTTGGGATCTCTTTCTCACTGCGCTGGATGAACTGGCTCTGGCCAATAAGGAGCGATGATGCCTGCCAATGCTCTCACATTCACGGTTGCTGTCGAAACCGGCTCTCTTGCCAGTTCGATGAATCAGGCGGAACAGGCGGTGGCCAATACCCTGAAGGGTATGACCCGTGCTGCACAGCAAGAGGGATCCCGTATTCAAAACGCCTTGGCCGGTATCGCCCAGTTCCGGGAACTGAAGCAGGGAGTCGGTGAAGCACGCAATGAATGGAGCAAGGCGCAGGCAGAGGTGGCACGACTGGCAGCAGCCATCAATGCCACGGCCTCTCCAACCAAGGCCATGCAGCGGGAATTCGACCGAGCAAAAAAAGCAGCTTCCGATGCCAGCAGTGCCTTTGATGCGCAACGCATCGCTCTGCAGCAGTTGCGCAACAATCTCCGTACTGCTGGTATTGATACCAGCAGTCTGGCTGAACAGCAGAGAGGGTTGCGCGAACAACTGGCGCAGAGTGCCGAAAAGCTGCGCCAGCAGCAACGGTTGGTGGCGGCTCGCGCCATTGTTGGTTTGGGTGCCGATCCCAACACGGCGCGAGAGATTGCCAGGGTGCAGGCCGCTTATGAACGTCTGCGCCAGTCCGGCACTCTCACGGCTTCCGAACTGGCCAAAGCGCACTTGTCCATGACCGAAAAAATCGTGGCCTTGAAGAACGGTACCGAAGGCTGGGCATCTCGTCTGTCTCTGGTAAAAGAGCAATTGGCCAAACTGGCAGTGGCTGGCGCTGGTATCGGTTTGTCGGCCAAGGAGGCGATCCGTTTCGAGAGCGCCATGGCTGATGTGCGCAAGGTGGTGGATTTTCCCACACCGAAGGCCTTTGAGGAACTGACCGCCGACATCAAGGCCATGTCCCGCGAGATTCCCATCCCGCTCGAAGGGTTGGCCAAAATTGCCGAAGCCGGTGGCCAGATGGGTATCGCTGCCAAAGATATTCGGGAATTCACCGACGTGGTAGCCAAAATGAGTACCGCCTTCAAAATCTCTCCTGATGCTGCTGGTGAGTCGGTGGGGCGGTTGATGAACATTTTCCAGTTGACCGTACCGCAAACCCGTCTGCTGGGAGATGCCATCAACTTTCTCGGCAACAACACCAATGCCGTTGAGCGTGACATTCTCGAAGTGATGAACCGCACCGGTGGCATGGCCAAGGTGTTCGGTTTGGCCAATACAGAGACGGCAGCCCTGTCGACGGCTTTTCTTTCTCTTGGCCGTCGCCCAGAAATTGCCTCCAACGCCATCAACAATCTGATGATGACTTTGCAGACGGCCCCCACGCGGGAAGGCGAGTTCAAGCAGGCCTTGCAGCAGATTGGCTTCACTGCCGAGCAGTTGGCTGCCGACATTGCCAAAAAGCCGCAGCAGACGTTGCTGCGTTTTTTGGAGACCCTGAAGGGGCTGGACAAACAGACCCAGGCCAACACCCTGGTGCAATTGTTTGGCCGGGAGTATGCCGACGATATTGCCCTGCTGGTCGGCAGCCTCGACAAATACAAAGAGATTCTCGGCATGGTCTCCGACAAAACGAAATACGCCGGTTCCATGGAAAAGGAGTTTGCCGAACGGATCAAAACGACAGAGGCGCAGTTGCAGTTGGCCAAAAACGCCATTTCAGAAGCGGCCATCAATCTGGGAAACGCCTTTTTACCAGCTATTGTGGCGGCGGCCAAGGCGGTGGCCCTGCTGATGCAGGGTATTGCCACATTGGCCGATCAATTTCCCGTTCTTTCGGCGGCAGCAGTCACGGCTCTGACCGGTTTGATGGGGTTTTCTGCCTTGCGACTGTTGTGGAGCGCGATTCGCGCCGGAGTGCTGTCCACCATTCAGCCTTTGCTGTCACTGGTTGCCGCATCCGGTTCGGTTTCAGCAGCTTTGGGAGCGATAGCCGTTGCTGCCAGAGGCCTGATGCTGACTCCCTTGGGTCTGGCCCTGACCGCTGCCGGATTGGCTATGGCGGTATTTTCCAGTTCGGCATCTTCTTCGGTGGAACCTTTGCTGGAGAGTGCCAACGCCGTCGGCAAATCCCGGCAGGAGATGGTGGAAAAGATCAAGGTGCTGGAGGGACTGCAAAAGGCCTTGGCCAGCAGCAAACCCGGTACCAAAGAGCATGTCGAGGCTGAACAGAAACTGGCGGAAGTTCTGCCAGGTGCCAACCTCTCCCTGGACGAACAGGGACGGGTGCTGGCCAGGGTGGGTAATCCGGCAGACGAAAACGCCGCCAAACTGAAGGTCTACATCGATGAGTTGAAAAAAGAGGACCGGCAGAATCTGGCCCTGCAACTGGATTTGCAGACTCGTGCCTTTCGCGAAGCCAAAATCGAAATGTTTGGCTATACCGAAGGGCTGAAGAGCCGCTACGGCATTGGCACCGATCAGGCGCAGAGTGCCACCCAGCGGTTTTTGTTGTGGATGGACAAGCTGACTGGCAGTTATGACAGCAATATTGCCAAAGGAGCCGAACTGCGTCGCCGCTTGGGTGATACAGAAGGCGGCATGAAGGCGCTACTGGAAGAGGCCCGCAAGGCCGGTATGTCGGTTGAGGATCTGGGAAAAGCCATGGACGGCATTCATGCTGATCCGGCTGTCAAAGACAAAGTGATCGATCTCTACCGCACCATGGTGGCCGAAGTGGCAGCGGCAGAAGGCAAAATGGCCAGTTTGAACGACCGGCTGAAACAGTTCTCGATCGGCATGGCAGGTCCGGCAGCAGCGGCCAAGAAAGTGTTTGTTGAAGCCATTTCAGTGGCCGACAGCCAGCTTTCAAATATCAACGAGCGCCTCTCGCAGCACCGCCAGAAGCTGCAACAGGCGGTGGACAACGAATCGCGCTCCTGGAAGGCTCTGGCCGATGTGGCTGCCTCTTCCTCCAAATCCACCACCGAGCGGATTGGTGAAGAGTATGACAAAAGGCGCAACCAACTGGAGAACCTGACCGATTCTGGTTTGATCTCCGAACGGCGCAAGGTGCAGGAGGCAACCCAGCTTTCCATTCAGGAGAGTACCGTCAAACTCAATGAGGCCAGACGCTACCAAACCGAGGCGCTCTCTTTGGTTGAGCGAGAATACCAGTCCAAAATGGAGCATGCCAGACGGTTGGAGCAGGATGCCACCCGTGTGGACGAAGAGATGCTGCAGGCCAAAAAACGGGTGCTGGAACAGACCGAAGCGGCCTACCGCAGCAGCATTGACCGATTGATCGGCGAAGAGCGTCGGCATTTGGAAGCGGCACGCCAGATCAATGAGCAGCGCGTTGCATTCCGTATGTCTGCCGAAGAGCGGATGGCGAATCTGGCAGAAAAGCTGATGACACCGTACCAGCAGTATTTGTATCGGGAGCAGCAGTATAACGAAGCGGTCGCGAAAGGCCGTGAGGCCTTGATGGCTGGCAATTATGAATCCGCACGCAAATATGGCGAGAAAGCCATGTCGCTGGCGGAGCGGGTTGCTGAAGCAGCACAGTCTGCATTCAAGAATCCGTATGTGGCAGGTGACGGTGTTGTCGATGCCATGAACAAGCTCGACTCGGCGTCTAAACTTGTTGACCAGAGCTATGCAGGCCAGGAGAAGATGCACCGCCAATCGGCGGCTGATCTGCGCAAAGAGTATGAAGGGTTGACCAGCCAGCTGGATCATGTGCGCAGCCAACTCGATGCCTTGGGACGCGATCTGGCTCGTGACAACCGGATCATTCTCGATGCCGACATCTCAAAAGTGCTGGAGGCGGCCAATCAGATCGACGATCTGCTGTTGCGCAAGGAGCGGGTGATCAAAATCAAGGCCGAACTCCAAAACGAGGCCAATTTTCTGGAGGAGATTCCCGGCAAACTCTCGCAGGGAATGGTGGGTGCTGTCAACGACGGCATGGGAAAACTGGCAGAGGTGCTGGCTCGTTTCAAAAGCGAGTTGTCCGGATTTGAGCCGGAGATCAAAGCCAAATTTGATGCCACGGCAGCCACGGCCACCATTGATGGCCTGATCAGCAAATTTGCCGATCTTCAGGGTGAGTTGAAGCTGGGCAGCTCCTTCCAGGTAAATGCCGAAGCCACCCAGGCGCTCGATGCGCTTGGCCAGGTGACGGCTGGTGTCAATGCGCTGGATGGCCGGGTGATCACCTATACCGTGCGCCAAGTGACGGAAGAAGGGTACGCAGTTGGCGGACCCGTTGGTTTGGCGCGAGGCGGGAGCTTGCCTGGATTTGGTGGCGGCGACCGCATACGTGCCCTGCTGGAGGCCGGTGAATTTGTCGTGCGCAAGGAGGCAGTGCGCAAATACGGTGTTGGCCTGCTCGATACCATCAACCGTATGCGCTGGCCAACACCAGAGTTGCCTGGGTTTGCAACGGGTGGCTTGGTGCGCAACCTGTTCATTCCACCGGTACCAGCCTTTGCCACGGGTGGCTTGGTGGCGGGTGCAACGGACACCGTCAACATCAACCTGTCGTTCGGTGGCCGGGAGAGCTTTCCCGTGCAGACCGGACGCCACATCGCCGACCAGTTGGTTCGGTATCTTCAGGAACAACAAAGAGGACGCTGATGAAAAAACTGGGTGATGTGCTTTTGCCGGACGGTCTGCAATGGACGGATCGTCACGATTGGTCGCCGGTTGCGCAGGAGGTGGCACGCACCATCTCCGGTGCACAGGTGGTGTTCTGTGCCGCCATCACCGGCGGACGGCCTGTCACCCTGGCAGCAGAGGAGGGGGTGGCATGGCTTTCTTTGGCTGTGGTGGAAGAGCTTTCTTCCATGGCAGCCCTTCCTGGTGTGGCCTATCAACTGGAATGGGAGGAGTCGTCGTTGCTGGTGATGTTTCGCCATCACGATCCGCCTCCCATCTCCGTCGTACCCATCTGGCCGCATCATGAACTCTTCACCGGCACCATCCGGTTGATGACCGTTTGACAAAATGAGGTGACAACATGCCTGTCAGCACCCTGCGCATTCCGTTTGCCTTTCCAGATGGCGGCATCGTGATCAATGCCCGCATGATCGTCGGCCCTGATTATGAAGAGACCCAACAAAACTTCATGTATTGGACAACGATCACCAGGACATATTATTTCACCGCCAACATCGAATTCACAAACCTCACCAAGGTCACACTACAACCTCTTGTCCAGTACCGCTATTACAACATCGACACCATCAAGACGATTGTCCTTGGTCCGGGTGAAACGGTTACCGATCAGTTGCGCGTTCTTGGTATGGATTCATCCAGGGAATACAACAACCCGTATGTTGCCACAAGCGATAAACGGAATGCATCTGAAGGCAAATGGCAGAATGACTTGTCGATTGCGGTGATCAACGGCCCCAGCGTCAGTCTGCCGCTCAGTATCGGCGCTGTTTCCAATGGTCCAGAAGCCTCTGGTGGCTTCGACACCACCTACCATAAGGTCAAGGAGGATATCTCGGAACTTGGCGAGTCAAACAGGACAACCGAGCAAACACCAGAAAATTATGGTGATGTGCCTGCGATGTACGTTTCTTCCATTGACCTGACAACCCTGGCCAACCGTGGTCGCATCAATTGGGAGCAAGTGCCTCCGGAGTTCCGTGAACCGTTAAAAATGAAGCTGAAATTCGACAAACCGCTGTTCCCGCCGCAGAAGGATCCGCTGGGAGCCAAGTTTGAGCCTATTGCACCGTTTACCGAGGTGGATCGGAGGGTGTCTGCTGTGACTGTTCCGGTTACGGCCCTATCGAATTTGGAAGGTTATGTCACGGTAAAACTTACCTCGCAAATCACCTTGCAGTCGTCGGATGGCAGCAGAAAGCTCGTGTTGAATTTTAACCCGTCTGTGTGAGGTGCGCATGACTCCCTTCGATGTGATCGTTCCATACTGCAAAGCCACCAAGAAAACAAAGTATATGGCCAATTTTGATGGCTATTTTACCAGGAGAATCACCGGATCATACACGGCATCAGGCGTTACGTATGACCATTCTGTTTGGATAGGTGATGTAGAATACAAGTCTTACAGGCAGATATTGACTGAAACCATAACGTATGAAGTCTCTGTAGAACTATCGGAAGCTGATCAGGCAGAATTGGAGGATCTCTACGAGGAGTATCCCGATCTGCTCGTCACACTGAATGATTTCGTCCACGTTCTGCCTGACGGATCGGATGACAAATCTGGCCCATTCGATGGGAGAAAGCTCCTCGATGGGAGCTATCGCTATAAAACCGTGCGCACGGACCAATCACACCAAGACTACGGCGATTCGCCTCAAGGCTGGACACCAAATGGTTACGAAAATGTCAGCTATCCGCATTTCGTCAACAGCGTGGTGGCCTCTGTTTATGTTTATCTTCCATGACTTGCTAAAGGATTTGTTATGGCAATCTCTCAATCCAACATTGTCTGGAAAAAGTCCGCGCTGATCAGCGACACCGTGCCGAGCCAAAACGGCGGAGGGATGAGTCAGTCCACCAGCCCGGACAACACCAAAGGCAACACATTTCCGACCATCCAGAACGCGCAACGGGTGAGCGGCGCAACACTGCACCGGAAATTTTTCATCAAAATCGAGACAGCCAATGTGGAGACGCTGTTGTCGCCCAAGGTGTTTATCGACTCGCCCAGCGCTGGCGATGACTTTTTGACCCTGCGCTACACCGGCAGTCAGACTGATACCCAGGAGAGTATCAGTGCAGCACGTCACTATGGCGTCGGCATCCTGAAAAACGCCGTTTCGCAGGAAGCAACCCAGATTGTGATCACCCTGGAGCATCTGGCAGCGGCGGCTTTGCAGCCGTTCAAGCCGGGTGATCTGCTGCGCATCTCCAACCAAGCCAGTGTTTCGTCGTCGGGTGACGCTGAATATGTGACCGTGGGTTCTGCCAGCGACGCAGTGTCCTACAACGGCAGCGAGGTGACGCTCAACATCTCGGCCACCACACTGGCCTGGGGAGTAGGGGGGAGCAACCCGGTTCTGGTCTCTTCCTGTATTCTACCGGGTGATCTGGCCGCCAGCTATGCCTCTTTCACCGTCAGTTCAACAGCCGGAACCTATACCGACTCCGGCAACCTGACACCCAAACCAATCGGCGGCGTGTTTCAGACCTGGACGCTGATCATTACCAACCCAGCCACCGGCGCTTTCCGGCTGGATGGTGACACCCTCGGCAGTGGTGTGGCCACCGGCAGCATGGGTTCCAACTTCAGTCCGATCAACCCGGACACCAACACCCCCTACTTCACGTTACCTGCCGCTGGCTGGGGAGGCAGTTGGGGTCTGCACGACAGCATCAGCTTTACTACCCACCCATCAGCCATCCCGGTTTGGTATCGGCTGACGGTTCCGGCCAATGCGGCCAGTGTTTCTGCCAGTCTGACTGGTGTCGCCATCGATGGGGAGAGCCAATAACATGTTCGCCAAGCTTGTTTATAACGCCGGATCCAGTGCGGCCAATGTATTATCCGATGTTGTGGCCATTCTCACCGGCACCACCAATGTAGCCAATCTGTCTGCCGCCTGCAACCAAGCCGTTTCCTCCATCACCGCCACCGTTGCCGCCGGATGGTCTGTCCACGATGCCAGTGCCGGCAGCAATGCGCAGGCCATTCGTGCGCCCAATGCCGACAGCGGCTACAAGTATGTGGTGGTGGATACCAATACTGCCGGTGCCATTTTCACCAAAGTCTGGGAGTCCTGGGACAACAGTGCGCACACTGGCACCAATCTGGCCTACAATTCGGACGCCACGGCCTATTCGCAGCGGTTGGACCTGACCAACGGTGGCACCCTCTATATTTTCGCCTCGGCTCGTTTTCTGATGCTGGCCAGTTCGGTGGCCGCTGGCTGGGGCAGTCCCACCAATGGCGGCCCCTCTGGCTGTTTTGAGCGCACCCGTGCTTGCGTGTGGGATACACCGGCTTTTGGCTTTCCCGTCAGTCTGTTCATCAATTTCGGTTACGCCATCGCGGCTGATACCGGTGCCTATGCGCCTCGGAAATACACCTCCAGTATGGCAACACAAACCGGATCGACGGCTTCCCACTCTTTGTCTGTTGCGCCCAGTACGCTGTCCGGGTTTTGCACCTCTGTCAGCAACCAGAAGGTGCCGGATACGTCGGGTGCGATGTGGATCCCGTTTACACCCATCTCCATTGCCGATTTCACCTACATGCCGCAATGGTATGGCGAAATTACCTCATCCTGCGACATTTGGGCGATACCCTCTTCGCTGGCGAGCAATCTGGACGTGATCGCCAAGGGAGGGGTCAATTATATGTGTCTGCAGGGATCGACCACCACTAAAATGATCGTCGTGCGAGCCAGTTGACATGTTGAACGGGACTGCGGTATCTCTTCCAGCCCTTGCCGGCGTTGGCAAAAAATCCGGCAAAGCGGTGTCTGGCCGGATTGCTGTGCAGGTTGGTGCGCGGGTTTTATCGGGTGGCGTTTCTGCCGCTCTGCCGGTACAGCCTGTTTGCGGCCAAAAGTCCGGGATGGCGGTTGCTGCGCTGCCAGTCGGCGCTTTGGGATCCCGGTTGCTGTCGGGTGGCTTGGCTGTCACTTTGCCGCCTGTAGTCGGCACCGGGTTGGAGTCGCCTGCTGCAGGGTGCGTTGTTGCATTGCCAGTGGCCAGCGGTATTGGCTGTCGCTTCGGCAGCGCCGTCGCTTTTCGTCCGGCAGTCGAGATCGGCAGCAAGATCAAAAACGGAGTGGCGGTTATTGGCCGGGTGCCAGTTGAGTTTGGCAAAAAGCAGCATTTGGCGTTTGCTGTGCCAGTGCGGTTGTCAGGCGGCATTGGTGTGCTGAACAGGAGAGGATCGCCCGTTTTACTGCCGCCAGTTGCGGTTGGCCGTTTTCCGCGCAACCCAGTCAGTGGCCGTCATTGCTCGGTGGTGTCGATTGCCGGTTGGCTCGTTGCCGTTGTGGGTCGGCACCAGGTCAGAGTGGACTATCAGGCCAGGGTGCTGGCGCGTCATAGCAGTCGGGTGGATGTTTTGCCGGTGGATCTGGTTGCTGCTCAACACCAAGCCTGGGTGAATATCTCTCTAGCCAAACGGCATATCAGCAGCCTTCATTACCAACCGACACCAGTATCTGCCCGGCACGGCCTCCGTACCGACATCGCTGATACCACCCATGTACAGGCCAGTCATCACGGGTTGGTGTTTTATGTCGGACCATCAACCACCCTGTTGCTGGCGCCCCGCTTGTACCACTCCAATCCGGCCAACGGTGTCGAAACTGAGCTGTCGTTTCTCACTGCTGAGGTGAGCATTGAGGAGGGGTCGCACTCCTGGTTGGCCAATATCACCCTGGCCGATCCAGAAGACATTGGCCGCATCAACATGGGTGATCTGATTCGGTTGCTTCTGGCAGGTGAAGAGTACCGCCTGATCGTCGACCGCAAAAACCACTCCCAGTCAACACCGCAGCGCATCAACGCCACCATCCGTGCCATCAGTCCATTGGCATTGCTCGGTGCACCATGGGTGGCACCGCTCAGTCAGGAGTGGTCGGCAGGTGCCGATGCCGCTCAGGTGGTGCAAACGCTCATCGGTGCTGTTGACTGGCGACTGCCAGATTGGACCATTCCTTCTGGCCAACTGGCTGCGGCGCACACCGATCCGTTGGCGTTGGCTCGGCAGGTGGTGGAAGCCGCTGGTGGTGTTATCGAGAGTCTGCCGGATGGCTCTGTTGTTTGTCGGCATCTGTTTCCAACGCCTGTGCCAGAGATGGCGTCAGCAGTGGCAGACCATGAAATGAACGGTGACAGCATTCTCTCCCACGACGAATCGCTGGAGGTTGTGGAAATCGTCAACCGGCTGATTGTCTGCGATGCCACAGTGTCCACCACGGGATCCGAAATCGCCATCGAGCAGGAATCCCATCCAACCGATCCATCCATCAAGCTGATTCGGGTCTATCCCATCCCATGGCGGCCAGTATCGGTGGTACACACCGGCGATGCGTTGGTTGGTTTGGAATATATCGGCATTGAGGAGCGGCAGGAGACGGAGCTGCTGGAGTTCAACCAGGGATCGGCTATTACCCGGTATCCAGTGCTCGCCATCAACGCCTACGCTTGGCAGTACAAGGATCTGGGAGTGCCGGAGGCCGTGGCAGAGAGCAAATCCGTTGTGGTGGCCGATTCGGACGGCCAGTCGTTGCTGCGCATCACCTACACCACCCGCTGCCAGTTGTGGCAGGCGACTGATCCCAGGGATGAAGAAATCCTGTTTTTTGCTTTTGATTGACGGAGGAGTAAATGGCAAACGCACAGATTAGAATCGCTTTCGGTAACGGCCAGCAGCAGAATGACGGCTCCGTGCAGGTTGAAATCGACAGTCGCCCGGATGGACTGAACCAGGGTGTTTCATCCTGGGTGCCGGGTGATACGGCTTACTTTTTGGTTTACGCCACTCCCAACGCCAGGGTGCTTTCTGTTTCCAGTTCTTTTGGAGAGGTGACCATGGTTGGCCCGGTAGAGGTTCAGCACGAAGAAGAATTGGTATTTGAACACTCCGACAGCGCCCAATTGAGCCACCCCTGCACAGCCATCACCCAGATTGCGTGGAGCGGCGAGGGACTTGGCAATGTGGCAGTTGCGGCCAATGGTACCGGTATCAAGGCAGATCGGAGCGGCACGGTGGCGGTTCGTGTTTGGTATAATGCGGTGCCGGTTGTTTATCGGCTGGAAACCAATGCGGCGGAATGTCTGGCACAGTCGGCCACAGCCATTGTGTCGGTGGAGTGGGAGGCTGTGTCAGTTGATGCAGTGGTGTCGTCATGAGTGTCTCCGTTGAGGTCTATCGCGGTGCTGGCGATCGGCAGGGTGACACTGTTGTTGATACCCTGATCGGTTCCATCGCCTGCGCCATATCTCGTGGCCGCGCAGAAATGGATGCCAAAGCGCATCAACGCTCACGGGTGCAACTGACCATCCCATTCCGCTCTGGACTGCTGCTCGGTCAGTTGGTGCGGGTGGTGGATTTGACCGGCACCTGGACTGGCAAGATCATCGGCATCCAGCACACTGCTGATCCGGTGAAAGTATTGACTCAACTCACAATCGACAGGCCACTGCCATGATTTATCAGGATTTATCGAAGCTGCTGAACCCATCCGTACCCACCAGTGGCATCGTCGTTGGCCGGCAGGGTGATCGGGTGCAAGTGGCCACTGCTCGCGGGATGGTGAGTGCTGCGGTGTCGGAGGAGGTCGCCGTTGATGATCGGGTAGTGATTGTGGCGGGTGTGGCTCGGTTGGTGCAGGTACCGACGGTGGTGCATGCGGTATAATCAGCGATGATGCCGAAAGGGTGCATTGGACGCGAACGGGAAATCCAACGCACCCTTCACAACAAGCCAAAGGACGCCAGGGAGAGGTATCCATTGGCTTTGCAGCTATTCCAAGTGGGAGGTCAGGGTCAACCCGACGGGAACTCTGCGAGCGCAAGATCGCGAACTGCAACCGTGAGATTGAAGCCTGACCACCAACTTGGCAACGCGTTTTTCAAAGAGCTCCTACAGCCCAGTCAACCACCTGAGCCGCAACTGGAAACCCAGCAGCAACTGAAATTGATGATGATGCCAACCAGCGGTAAAATCAAGATTTGCGTGGGGTTTGTCAGCAAATTGTCTGATGAAGGGTACGCCGATGGTTACGTAATTTGTGTCTCTGTCGGACTTTATTGGGGTGGACTTTTTTTGCTCAAGGTTTTGCGGTTGTGATCCGATAACCTAGTTAATGGCCATCCCATTACACACATCTTAAACGACTTCGTTCTCACGAGTCCACCGAATGCCTTGTGCACAGTCCATCACACGTTGTAGCCCCTGCCAAATTGTCTTCGCCCCCGGTTCCCCGTCACCCTTACGACCAAGGAAACCTCCCACCATGGCAACCAAGCGGATAACCTCATTCAAGCGTGGCGTCTGTTTTGGAAAGGGCCTTTTCATCATGAGATAAGCGGCTTGCCATTCTTCCCGGTCAAAAAACAACTCTGCATCCAAGTCTGGGCAACTTCTCCCCAGCCTCATCAGATGACTGATACGCCACGCCACTACCATGAAGATTGCCAAGGCTCGTTCCACCCTGTCGATTGTGGACAATTGCAGCGCTTCCACCCGACAACCGGTTTTGAGCACATGGAAAAACATCTCTATTTCCCAACGTGCCCGATACCAATCAATCAATTCTGAAGCGTTATCAAAATCTTCAACCTTGCGGTTTGTCAGGAGACGCCACTCAATCGGTTGTACACCAGGAGGAGCATCTACCTCTGACGCAATCACGCAACATGCATCAACGTGCCCTTTGCGACCATCCGAAACTTTCACCGAACAAAAGCGTACCTGCTGCCTGACTATACGAGCCTTTTGCGCTTTCTGGCCTTTTTTGGCCTTTCTTGATGGCAACGTAAACTGAATCTCTCCTGCGGGAGCGTTCTCTTTCACGGACTGCCATAGTTTTTCTCCAGATGGCAGTGCTCGGTTGTGCTGAGAGCGTATCAGCCAGTCAAGCGGATTTCCAAGCTCCTGTGCCTTTCGCATCAATTCAACTATATCTGCTTCGCGATCAGCCACATAAACCAACCGTGTATCAGGAAGACTGCCTGCCACCTCGGCAAGTCGGGCGTAGCCCTCAGTCCAACGCTGACTTTCCTTGATGCTGGGTTCTGGACTGCCTCCCTTGTCCCTTACTGGACGCGCCCACATCCAAGCGTCTAATATCCCCAAGGGCTCCCGGTCCACACTCACCGCATAGGTGGGGTGCAGATACATGCCGCGTTGGGCATCGTAGGTCAGGGAACCAAGACCTTCAATCTGCTGACCATTAAAGTCCAACTCCGTAGTATCCTGAATGCACAACACAACCTGATGCTGGGCCATCCTCCTCATGGAACACGCGAAATGAGGTGTCAAAATATCTTCCCAGCCAACATCCTCCTGAGCCAGAAAACGATAGGCCCCCTGTACCTCTGCCCAACCGGAACATGCTCCGGGGATGCTTGCCGTCGGGGACTCTGACAACCGTGCAGCAAGCAAAATCAATCGATCATTCAAACGTTTATCACCAAGATCGACTGTTTCGAACTCCTCTTCTACCCAGGTCACGCTCTCTCTCCTCGGATGATGGGAAAAGAGCTATATTATCGAAAGTCAAGATGTGTGTAACGGGATGAGTTAATGGCAGGCGTTAAGAAAGTAAGCCTGCCTGGGCAACCAGGATGGTTGCTGTTCGTGATTGGATTGGTCACGTAAAACGAACGATCCACCTCCAGCCAGGGACGGGAAGTGACAATGGCCATTACGGCCTGTAATCCAGGAGGTTTTCCATGTCATATCAAGTCAAAGCAAGCAAGCAAGCAAGCAAGCAAGCAAGCAAGCAAGCAAGCAAGTAGTTCTCCTCTGGGCCTTATGCGCCCACCCGATACCGGCGTGCCCAGCCGGGTGATGTTGATACGATACCTGCACACATAAAACAAGTTGCTCCTGATGTAACCGCTTGGAGGGTGCTCCTGCCTCTGGATGGTTTTTTGCCGTCTGGTTGGAGGGAGTGTTTTGTCCAGTGGTTTGCATGAACTACTGCTCATTTTTGGGCAGGACGCGGAACTGCGCCTTGTTTTTGGTGTTGTGAAAACATATATATTATATAGAGGGTAAAATGGGCCTGATGATGAATACAAACGTCGCCGCACTGGCGACGCAGCGCACTTTGTCGAATGCTACGAACAGGTTGTCGACGACCTTTGAACGGTTGTCGTCCGGGAAGAGGATTAATCGTGCGGCCGACGATGCGGCTGGTTTGTCTATATCAACCCGGATGAACGCGCAGGTGCGTGGGTTCAACCAATCGTTGCGCAACGTCAACGATGGCGTCTCTTTGTCGCAAGTGGCACAGGGCGCGTTGAAGGATGTGCAGGATACCTTGCAGCGCATGCGGGAATTGGCCGTCCAAGCCTCCAATGACACCAACAGTACCAGTGACCGTCAGGCATTGCATGCGGAATTTGACCAGCTGCGGAGCCACATATCCCAGGTTGCTTCACAAACAGAATTCAACGGGATGAAGTTGCTGGATGGGTCGTTTTCAGACAAGAAATTCCATGTTTCTAGTAACAGTGGGCAGACCTTGGCGGTTGATTCGGTAATGGGGGTAAGTCCATCAGTTCTTGGAACTGGAGGAAGAAGCGATCAAGATACAACTGGTTGGACTCAGTCAGGCAACTCATTATACAAATTTACAACCCAAGATACCTGGGATGGTGCAGAAGCACAGGCAAAGGCAGCAGGCGGGCATTTGGTTGCTATTGGTGACCAAACAGAAAATGACTTTATTAATGGTTTGTTTTCTTCGATAGCAATACCGACTGGAATGCAACGTTGGATAGGTCTGAATGATATTGCACACCAAGGTTCATGGAAATGGACAAACGGAGATGATCTGACATTTAGCAACTGGGCGAGTGGTCAACCTGATTCTAGTGGTCAGCAACATGTAGGAAGCATGGTGGATTGGGGTGGAGTAAATGATGGAAAATGGGATGATTATTGGAGGTATGGCAATGAAATTCCATTGTTTTTTGTGCAAGTAGGATTATCCAGCCAGGGGGTAGGTGTAATAGAGAAGCCAGTACCACCTGAAAGTCTTGCTGAAGCGATTATCACCTCAAATTCTGCTGCAGAAATTGCGATTACCATTATCGATAACTCAATAAACGATGTCGCTGGCATGGCATCAACATTTGGTGCATTCCAAAACCGGATGGACTCCATTGCCCAGGATCTCATGGTTATGAGCCAAAACACCGCCGGAGCAAAATCTCGCATTGAGGATGCCGACTATGCGGCAGAGACGGCCAATATGGCCAAGAATTCCATTGTCCAGCAGGCCGGAACGGCCATACTGGCACAGGCCAACCAGCAACCGAATATTGTCATGCAACTGCTGAAGTAGCACACAACGACATCGGCGGCTGTTCACCCCGTCCAAGACGTCACTTGGACGGGGTGCTGCTTTTTCGGTCGGAACCTATCTGATTATTATTGGGATATTTCTTCATGTGGGCGCGCAGAGCCTTTACCACGCCAGCATGTTTTCCCTTTGAGGCCAATGTGAGTGCTGTATCACCAGAATCGCTTGCGATATTCACATCTGTGTGTTGGTTCAGCGGAACTTGGAGTTTTGGGCTGTTTCCGGTGATTGCGACTGGTGTTGCGTGGTTGCATCGGACTTTATTGGGGTGGACTCTTTTTTGCTCAAGGTTTTGCGGTTGTGATCCGATAACCTAGTTAATGGCAGGCGTTAAGAAAGTAAGCCTGCCTGGGCAACCAGGATGGTTGCTGTTCGTGATTGGATTGGTCACGTAAAACGAACGATCCACCTCCAGCCAGGGACGGGAAGTGACAATGGCCATTACGGCCTGTAATCCAGGAGGTTTTCCATGTCATATCAAGTCAAAGCAAGCAAGCAAGCAAGCAAGCAAGCAAGCAAGCAAGCAAGCAAGCAAGCAAGCAAGCAAGCAAGCAAGCAAGCAGTAATCACTCCGGGCTTATTCCGCCTGTCAGAAGTCAATTTTCCTCGCCAGATATACCACGAAATTCCAACCAGTTGATCAATTATTAGCTGGAGATCGATTCCAGTCTGTTCTCTGTGCCAGTAGCTTTGTGCTGCCTAGTGATCAGGGAGTTCTGGCTTGTGATCTGCTGAATACACTATTTATGACAATAATAGTTATTAAGAGGGTGGGGAAATGAGCATCGCAATCAATACCAACGCTGCATCCATTGGAACTCAGAGGAATTTGCTGACAGCAACCAACAGGTTATCGACGGCATTTGAGCGCCTTGGATCGGGTAAGAGAATCAATCGGGCTGCTGATGATGCAGCAGGCATGTCCATATCGACCAGGATGAATTCTCAGATCAGAGGATTTAATCAGGCATTGCGCAATGTCAACGATGCCATCTCGCTGTCTCAGGTAGCGACCGGAGCCTTGGGTGATGTGCAGGGGATTTTGCAACGCATGCGGGAATTGGCCGTTCAGGCAGCGAACGATACCAATACGATGAGTGATAGACAGGATCTGCAGGCTGAGTTTGACCAACTGCGAAACCAAATCTCACAGATTGCCTCGAATGTGGATTTCAACGGGACCAAATTACTGGATGGGTCATTTTCCGGGAAGACGTTCCACGTGTCGAGCAACCAAACACAGACGGTAACGATTGATTCTGTGATGGGGGTGAAGCCATCTGTGCTTGGTGGAACGAGTACAGAGACAGTAGTGACTGGAGGGGTAGAACCAGGATGGACCAAATATGGCAACTCGTTATATAAGGTGATAAGTACTAATACTTGGGATATTGCAGAAGTGGAAGCTGAAAATGAAGGGGGACATTTGGTAGAAATTAATGATGCTGCTGAAAACGCATTTATCCTAAGTCAATTCGGAGGTGTAAAATCCAAGTGGATTGGTCTAACGGATGCCGCTGCAGAAGGTCACTGGGTATGGTCTAACGGAGATCTTATAACCTACCAAAATTGGCACGCAGGTGAACCAAACGGTGGCACAGTAGAGAATGCAGGAGTTATGTATGTTAATTATCCTTTAGCTGGAGTTATCAATGGAACTTGGGGTGATTGGACGAGTAATGTTCCTTTCCCAGATGCTGATGGAAGCATCATTGAGAAACCATATTCACCTCCTGCGGGCTCTATAGTCACGACGGCAGAGAAAAATTTATCTGATGCAATTATTACAACTGCTATAGATGCAGAAGGGGCAATTTCCATAATCGACCGGTCTATCAATGATGTTGCTGGCATGGCTTCCTCATTCGGTTCCTTCCAAAACCGGATGGATTCAATCTCCCAGGATTTGATGGTGATGAGCCAGAACACAGCCGGAGCCCGTTCCCGCATTGAAGATGCCGACTATACCGCAGAGACGGCCAATATGGCGAAAAATTCCATTGTGCAACAGGCGGCCAACGCCATCCTGGCGCAAGCCAATCAGCAACCGAATATTGTGATGCAACTGCTGAAGTAGCACACAACGACATCGGCGGCTGAGGTCAGCGATGACCATCTGATTGCACTCTCTGGATATTTTTCTCTTTGACCAGTCAGCTGGCTACCCCCATCGAAAACCAATCACGGCGTTCCGTTCCGGCACACAATAGGGGTGCGCCTGGAACGGAACGCCACGTTCAGACAAAATATCGTTCAATTCCATCATGTTATGCTGACAAAGTTGCAACAAAACACTGGGGGAAGTTCAATGACACGGAACGCGCAACGGCATCATGTCAGGGGGCGTGCAACGCAACAGGTGTCGCGCGGTTCGTGCAGGTGCCGACGGTGGTGCATGTGGTATGATATCAAGTTGATATGTCTTAAAAAGCATGTCCTTATGGTTGCCCAGGAAAACAACCAAAACCGGAGAGTCGCCATGAACGCACACCAATTCAGAACATTGCTGCAAGCCTTGCTGACGGGGATCGCTGAAGGCGATTCCGACAGGATTGAGGAGTCCATCGACATTCTCAGCGAGTTGTTCGAGACGCGCAGGACAGAGATTGTCTCATTCCAGAATGCCGGACTCTTGACCCGGGATGAGGGGATTGTCATTGACCAAGGTTGTTATGGTTCAGTGCAAATCAGTGTGGTTGCTGCCCGTGGCGATTAATCTATGACTTTGTTGATGTTCTGTTTATCCGCCTGGATCAACCCGGAGGGGTAAGGCCATTTTTTGGGCGCAAAAAGAGTGTGTCTCCCAGCTGTTTGCTGTACCCCTGCACCCCCACATCGTCCAGTGTACAGAAAGAGGGAAAAGCGCATTGGGATTTACCGATTTTACACACAAATTCAATGCGCGGCCCTCTTTAGTGGGCTCGCGTGAGGTCGTCACGGTCTCCACCCCTTCGATTCCTCGCCCTCATGGCGTCTTCCCGAAGTCCCCGGCTTGACATCGCCTGGTAAACCTTTCTCAATACTGATTGCGCTGCTGAGAAACAACGTCCCGGTTGTTTTTTGCGTCCGGGCCCGCATATGCAGGACTCGACCCGAAGGGAGTCTCGCAAATATCTCGACGATTTCCCGTCTATCACCAAACCTTCGGTTTGAACTCCATGTCGTTGGCCAGTCGGACTGTCTCTCCCGATTGCTCAATCACGAACAGTCCCTGTTTCATGGCAAACTGATCGGCCTGAGACTCAACGACAATTCCGGCCACGGCACCGTACACTTGGCAGTTGGCATAGCGGGGGAAAAAAGACTTGAAATCTGCCAATCGCGTCAGGTGGTTGCGCACATCTTCAACCTGCAGTTGGCTTTTTACCTCGACCAGAACAGCAGCAACGGTATTGGCCACCAGAAGATCAATCTCCAGTGTCTTGCCGCCAATGACTTTCTTAACGCGGGGGTAGAGTTCATCCACTTGGATGCCCCGTTCCGTGAACATGGCGATACAGGCCGGAGCAATCAACCCCTCAACGAACTCTCCCCACCGGCCACCTAACTGGCCGATTTGGGTAGAGACCTGTTTGATCTTGCGGTCAGTTTCCTGCATCTGGCGTTCTGTTTCACGGAAGGCCATCTCGGTTTTGGCGCGTTCCTCTCGTATTACGCGCTCAGTTTCGGCGCGATCTTCCTGCCTTACGCGTTCCATTTCCTGGCGTTGCTGCTTCCATTCAGCTTGCGATTCCTGGAGCAGTCGGTTGGTTTCCTCAAACATTTTCCAAACATCGTTGACAGTCAGTGCGCTGCTCATCGGCCTTCTCCTCTACCAAATCACCCAACATGTCGCCAGGATACCAGAAATTCCCGGCCACCAATAGCGTTATGCAAAGCAGACTCGATTTTGCTGGGTGTTGCGTCAGCTTCGCTTTTCGATCAACAGTGAGCAAGAAATATCTATAATAATATTATGCGCTCTTGACACAATATCCTATATCGTTTTATCTCTGTGCGAGAGGTCTGTGAGGAGCTTTATCGATACATCAACATATTGTTTCATAATCATTTTCATGGTTGAACAGAATGGTACATTCTGTTCAAAGAGTCAACAACTTTCTGATGGCAGATTCACAAAAATCAAGGAGCATGATGATGTCAAATTTGTACGACAACAACGGTAACCGAAAATATCTAACAGTCCAAGAACGCACGGCTTTCTTGGATGTAGCACGGAACATGTCCCAGGAGGTTTACACCTTTTGCGCCGTTCTTGCCTACAGCGGTGCCAGACTCTCCGAGGTGCTGGCACTGACGCATGAGCAGATCGACCTCAATGCGCGATTGGTGATCATCGAATGTCTCAAGAAGAGGCGTCCGAATGTGTACCGGGCGGTGCCGATTCCGCAAGCGTTGGTCTCCGGGTTGGAGGCTGTTCATGGTGTCTCTGCCGCCAGGAAAGATCCTGTCCGGTCACGGGAGAGGCTCTGGAACTGCTGCCGCACCACGGCCTGGAATCGCGTAAAGTGTTGCATGGACAAGGCAAATATTTCTGGAACACAGGCCAGTCCCAAAGGTTTGCGACACTCTTTTGCCATCGCTGCCTTGCAATCAGGAGTACCCATCAACTTTGTGCGTAAGTGGCTCGGACACGCGAGACTGTCGACAACCGAGGTCTACACCAATGCCGTCGGTGATGAGGAACAAACCATTGCCAGTCGGTTGTGGGGCACTTTCTGACCAGCCAAAAATTGAACAGAATGTACCATTCTGTCCAGAGATTCTCGCTATTGTGAGCGAGGCATGCTTGTGGCGCCTGCATACGGCTCTCCACTGGCCCCCTGGAGGGTATGAACAACAAGATTGGCCTGGTGCAACGAGAGGCCTACGGTTTCTCTGACATGGAGTTCTTCAAACTGAAGATCAAGTCCCTGCATGAGAGCAAACGAGCAGTGATTAGGTGACCCGTTTCGGAGCCCTGTCACCCCCCTCAGGTACGCAATTGTCGGAGGAGCCGAAAAATGCCGCAGGTGAAGAGTCTTGCTGTGGCCGTATCCGGTTGATGTGGTTTCCAAACGTATGGAGATGACTTGTTTCCTCGGTCAAATAAGTGAATGGGGCGGATCAAAAATAGAATTTCCATGAGAAAAGCGATGAACGAAACTATAGAGCTTAAGGTGGACTATCACCCGTGTGGCAGCAGGACATTGAAAACACGCAGCAATGGTCAAGGACCATGGGTTGATCTTAGCCATGATTCGAAATTGCAAGCAAATAAAGATAAGTGTCTATTCTATCGATTAGTTGCTAAATATTTAGCAGAACTCTCAGGACAGGGGATTATCGTATCTCAGTATCGAGATACTGACCAAGATTGGCTTTCTCTTTGTAATAACAAGAAAAATTAAAAAAAGTGTTCCAAGTTGGGTGTCTCCTTCATTGGCCATGTATACCGTACACACAATATATTGACAAACAAGCGGAAGTTTATTTTTTCTGAACAAGGCGGTTTGTATAAATTTAAGCAATTCAAATCAGTTGAGACCTGTCAGGGGCGGCGAAGGGGATGCCCAGTTGTTCCAAAACTGAGTTATGATGATATCTTGTTGCTAGCATAAGTTACATAATTGCCAGGTTCCAGGATGCCGTTTTTCGGTGGACTCAATGATTGCAGTAAACGAGAGAAAAGGGGAAAATATGGAACACAGGATAAGTTGGAAAGTCACTTTGCTGGTGCCTCTGGTTGTTGGTGTCAGTGGTTGTGCTGGTATAACAAGGGCGTCGGCACGCCCACCTGCTCCAATGGCCGTTGTACAGCCTGCACCCCCAGAACTCCTTGCGCCGAGAAAAGGGTCTATCTGGCAGACGTCTGATCGTAATACGCTGTTTTTGGATAATAAAGCACGTAATATTGGAGATTTGATTACTGTTGAAATTTATGAAAAATCTAAGGCTAAAAACAAAGCATCGACAACTGCGGATCGTAGTGGAAGTAATAGTTTTTCTCTTGATGCCCCGCTTCTTCCGAACAGTGTATTCGGTGCAAAAATACCTTTAAGTAAGGACAATAAATTCGGTGGTGGATTCGAGTCAAAAAATAGTTTCGCAGGTTCTGGGGCTACGGATCGTGAGAGCGAATTAAAAGCAGCTGTTTCATGTGTCGTTGTTGAAATTCTAGCTAATGGGAACCTGCGTATATCTGGACGTCAAGATATCACAGTTGACAATGAAAATCAGTTTATACTGGTATCTGGAGTAGTTCGCCCAGAGGATATCACTCCTGATAACTCTATAAATTCAAAAAAAATAGCGGACTCTCGTATCGAATTTAGTGGTGACAGGAGTGATATTGATGTAAAGGGTGGCTCATGGATTAATCGTATTTTCTCAACTTTCAACTGAATTGTACCCAATAATGGAAATGGTAATCCAGACATGCGTTACTACATGATTCACAAGATATAGCAGATGCTTGACAGAGAAATACAGGTTCCGACAACCGTTATGATAGTCACAACGCTAATGTAGCGGAGTCGTATACCGCTTGCCATGTTTTGAGCAAATGACCAAATTTTCCCATTATACAGCTAAAAGTTGTGGACTGGATTATTGGATGAAGAGTATACAGATTAAACATATCATAACTTGCATGATTTCAATGTTGTTGTCGTGCTGTTTCTCGTTAAGTATTGCTGGTGTTGGACGTGATTGTAAGAATAATGACATTGATAGAGTTCACAATATGGCTGTCCAAGGTGATGTCAGTTCCCAACACAGGCTTGGCATGATGTATGAACAAGGAGAGTGCATTTTCCAGGACTATCAAGAGGCGGTAATGTGGTTTCGCAAGGCTGCAGAACAGGGGCACCCACAGGCACAGAGAAGTCTTGGTTTAATGTATAAAGCAGGAAAGGGGGGGCCACAGGACGACAAAGAAGCAATGCTGTGGTTATTAAAGTCTGCAGAACAAGATCAGGCTGACGCTCAATTTGATATCGGAAATATGTACTATGAAGCAACCGGAGTAACTCAAGATTATCAAGCAGCAATAACGTGGTTTCGCAAGGCGGCAAAACATGGTTACGCTAAGGCTTTGTTCAACCTTGGGCTTATGTACACTAACGGCCAAGGAGTTGTGCAGGATTACCAGGAGGCAGGTAATTTATTCTGTCTTGCTGCTGGTCAAGGAGACCCTGATGTACAAGCAAGCTTGGGCATGATGTACTATAGGGGATTAGGGGTTAAACAGGACTATGTCCTGGCACATATGTGGTGGGATCTTTCTGCTTTACAAGGCAATAGAGATGCGATAGAAGGTCGTGGCCTAATTTCAAATCTTATGACTCACGAACAGATTGTACAATCTCAAGAGATGGTCAAAAATTGGAAACCGTTACGTTGCAAGACGGAACCTGAATGAAGTTATACGGCTCGTTGCCATGGTTGGTGGTTTCCTCGGTCGTAAGGGAAGTGGTGAACCAGTGGTTAAGGTTATCTTGCAAGGATTACAGCAAGTTATGACTGGCGCACAAGTGCTGCGGTGGGTGCGCCAGCATCCCGGTTGACTTGTGTATAAGGGGATGGGTTTAACTAAGCTAACACACAGACTGGAGTTGGAATATGGCTATTTTTAGAGCAGAAATAGTATTTGACAACATGAAAGGTAAGTATTACGTAGAAATGTTTTACCCTGAAAATGCCACGAGGCCATTCGTTACTTCAGATTCAATATATGAGTCAGAAGAAGAAGCTCAGAATGATGTGATTTTAAAAATCGGACTCGTTTATGAAAACAGTAAAAGATAGTTTGCTGGAGTTGCGTGGAATTATGAACTCTGCTTCGCTGACATAGCAAATCTGTAGAGGCATGAAGAATAGTGAATCTGGGGATGTCTTACCAATTAAACTGATGTGGAAATCGAGTAGCCTCGATAGCCTTTCTGTCCGACGGCAGGAGGAGGTGGCTTCCATGCGTGTTCCCCGTCGCGTCGTCCGGACGAGAGGTGTTTGAGTCGTGGTGGTGTGTGCTGGCGTTGTTCCCCGTCGCATTGGCCGGACGATCCCCGAATGAGGCAATTATTTCATTCTATCCGAGGCAGAACACCAAGCCTGGAGGGCGTACTGGCGGATCTGTCGTGAATTGTCAATAGCCGCCCATACTGTACCACCCTGTTCCACCCTGTTCGGCCATACTGTACCACTTTGGCGACTGACTTTTCCCTAATCCGACCCGTCGGTTACTGCGTCTTGCGTTGTCCACCCATTTTAATCAATTCCTGCTTTCGTTTACCGTGTGACGATAACTGGAACCGGTAATCTCCACATGATGGGCATGATGGTTGATACGATCCAAGGCGGCATTTGCCAACAGAGGGTCTGAAAAACAAACAGACCACTCTTCCGGCGCTCGATTATCCGTGATCAGGAGATCCATGCCAACCATTTGGAAGGACAGAATGCCGCCACCCGTCGTCGCAACAGTGTAAGCGGTGATTTCTCCCCGTCCCTCAATCCGTTGACAACGCCGCCTTGTCGTAAGCGGTGATTTCTCCCCGTCCCTCAATCCGTTGACAACGCCGCCTTGTCGACATTCCAAGGGAGGAGCTGCTCATAGTCATCCACCGTTGTTGCTGTGGGCAACTGTGTGAACAGGTGGCGCAGGTAGGCGAACGGTTCCAGGCCATTGGCCTTGGCGGTCTCAATCAAGCTGTACAGGTTGGCTGAGGCTTTCACGCCATGCACCGTATCGGAGAAAAGCCATCCTTTCCGTCCGATCACGAAGGGGCGGATCGCATTTTCGACACCGTTGTTGTCGATTTCCAGGCGGCCATCGTCCAGATAGCGGATCAACCGCACCCAGTGGTTGAGCAGATAGCTCAAGGCGTTCCCCAACGCCGTCTTTGGTGGAATGGTCAAAATGGTCGCATCCGCCCAGACTTTCAATTCATCCAGAATCGGCTTGGCTTCTACCAGGCGTGTTTCAAAGCGCTCCTCTGGAGTTGCTTTCGCCTCACGCAACTTCTTTTCGATGCCATACAGCCGACCAATGAACACCAGTGCGATACCTGCCTTGCCAGGATTCTTTTTGCCATCCTTGCCGAGGGATTTGATCGCCTCGTCGAACTTGCGCCGCGCATGCGCAAAACAACCCACATGAATGATTTTTGGATCGGCACCAACGGACAAATAGCCCGCATAGCCATCGGTTTGCAGATATCCCTCGTAGCCTGACAGAAGCTCTTTTGGAACCGATCCACCTCGACTGGCGTCGTAGTCAAACAAAATGATGGGCTTGTCCGGCGGACCACCTTTCCTGACCCACATGTATGAGTCGCTGGTTGCCAGTCTGTTCGGTTCCTTTAACACCTGAACGGTTGATTCGTCCATTTGTATGACGCTATAAGCCAACAGATGATCCTGAAGCAGATTGACGAGCGGTTGCACGGCCTGACCGGCCTTGATCATCCAGTTGGCCAAGGTGCTGCGGGGCAGATCTATGCCAGCCCGTACCAGAATTCCGCTCTGTCGATACAGCGGCAAGCCATCGGCATATTTGGAAACCACGACATGAGCCAACATGGCTGCCGATGCCAATGCCTTCGGAAGAATACGCGGTGGCATGGGGGTGGTCTTGACCCCCTGATGGCAATGAGGACAGCCATATTTGATTTGCACATGCCGGATAACCTGCACCTTGGCAGGAATGATATCCAATTGCTCACTGCATTCCCGGCCAATCTCGACCAGGGTCGATCCATCCAATGCGCAGACCTTCTCCGACTCAGGCAGATCGTGGACAACATCCACCCTGGGCAATGATGGCGGCAGAGGCTTGCGGCCAGGTTTCTTCTTCCTGGGCTTGCTATTCTGGGAGGGCGCATCCTCCTCCGTTTCGTCCTCGTCGGGAGATGCGGCCACCGTTGTCTCTGCTTCATCAAACAGAGACGGCTGCCACATGCCCATGCTATTCACTTCAGGAGGAGCTTTTTCGCTGGATTGGCCAAACCGTTTGGCAATCAGGATGTTCAGTTGACCCTGCAAATACGCCGCAATATGTTCAAGGCGGTCGCGCTCTTTCTCCAGCTCTTTCTTCTCACTCGACAAGGAAACGACCATCTCCCGCAGGGTGATGGGGTCGTCTGGCAGTTCGGAAAAGACAAGGTCAGTGCGCGTATCCATGGTTCCAATATACCAGAAATCCGCTACAACCACTAGGAAACGCTTGAATATTGCAACGATTTATGCGGCCTGAAACGGGCAATATCGTAGCCATCCAAGAGCCAGTTGAGCTGCTGTCCCGTGATGACGTCCACCCTGGAATCCATACGACGCAGCCAGTGGAAACGATCCTGCTCAAGCCGTTTCTGCCAAAGGCAAAAGCCATTGCGCTCCCAGTAGAGGATCTTGACTTGGTCACGGCGCCGGTTGCTGAACACATACAGCACCGTCGCAAAGGGATTCAAACTCAGCTCCCTCTCTACCATGGCGGCAAGCCCGTTGATCCCCTTGCGGAAGTCGATGGGTGCAAGACAGACATACACCTCCGGCAAGTCCGCAGAAGGCCGCATCATGGCAGAGATGCCGCCATGCGCAACAGCGACTCTGCCTGATCTGGACTGCAATCTGCCCACTCCACTGCAACACCGTTTGGCAGCAGAATGCGACACGGGGCAGGTCGAGTACCAGATAAAACGACCAATTTCTTGAATCCATGCGGTTGCCGTTCGCCGCCTCTTCCCTCTGACCGATTTGCTCGCTGGCTTAAATCAAGCAGGCCGCGCAAGGCCAGTTCTCGACGCCAGAAATACATCGCTGGCAGGCTCAACTCATGGGTCAGGGCATAGTTCTTGATCGTGTCACCCGATGACCGGCACCTCTGCCAGTGTTCGAGCCAGAACCGTTGCTTTTCGGTCAACTCCAAATTCCCAACTGCACTCTCGTCCATTCTGTCCTCCCAAAAAGGTGTTGGACTGAACGGCTGCGCCGTAGCTGTGGTGTGACTCTGGCTTTTCCTTCCCCTCCCATCGTCATCGCTGGCCAGAAGGGGCTATCTGTTTTCCTGTAACCTTTCAGCTTGCGCTATACTCCTTCAATTGGTCGGCATGTTGTCGGCCTGTTACATTGGAAGGAGCATCATCATGAGCATCACAGTTACAACCGAGTCAACCAACGCGAACCAAACCAGCCCGTCTGGTGCAAAAAAAGCCTTTTTCCCCAGAGCCGGAAGAGTCTGCGAAATCAGAACGGCCAGAAC
>PDZU01000126.1 GCA_002753095.1 Magnetococcales bacterium | reverse complement strand
CAGGACAAGTTGAGTACCTTGTACCAGCTTACCATGCAGTTGCAGACGCCGCAGCAGGAGGTGAAACCACCTTCTTTGGTGGACTTGAAGCAATACCTGTTGGAGGGGGATTATATCCGGGCGCGTTTGCCGGTGTTGGATGAGGGGGATTTGTATGATCCGAGGAAGGGGTTATGGGAGTTGTACCAGACCAAGCCGCCTCTGGGGAAGGATTGGCTGGAGATGGCCTTGCCGGAACCGTGGGAGGCGCGCAATCCAGAGCGGGATGTGCGCAAGGGGGTGGTGGCCATTGATTTTGGCACCAGTTCGACGGTGGTTGCCTGTCGGGAGCAGGGCAAGACCAGTTTATTGCGGGTAGGGATCAATGATTTTTTCCGCAAGCCGGTGATTGAGGATTATCAGAATCCGACGGTGATTGAGTGGATTCATTTGCCCAATTTGTTGGAGGCATGGAACAGTGAGTCTTACCGGCCTTTGGTGCGTTGGGATGATCTGCGTTTTTCGCATGCTGCGTTGGCCAGTTACCGGCAAAACGAGGGCAACCAGCGCATTGTGGGCAGTATTTTGACCAACATCAAGCAGTTGCCTTTATTGGAGCAGGGGACACAATCGCCTTTGCGGGTCGTGGATCAGGCGACTGGGACGGATCGGGAGATTTCGGTATCGGCGGCGCAGATGCCGGTGCATGGGCAGCGCATTTCGGTATCCAGTGGGGATCCGTTGGATCCGATTGAGTTGTATGCATATTTTCTTGGTTTGTTCATCAATAGTCGCACCAACGGGTTGTTTTTGGACTATTACATGACCTTTCCGGTGACCTATCCGCGCAAGGTCAAGAAGCGGATTTTGGCTTCGTTTGCGCGTGGACTGATGCGCAGTTTACCGCCTTCGTTATTGGATGCGCCGGTGATGCAGCACTTTTCGGTACGTGAGGAGGCTTCGGAGCCGACGGCCTATGCGGCGTGTGCCTTGAGTGAGTTACAGATTCCGGCGACGGAGGAGGGGTTGGCTTTTGCGGTATTTGATTTTGGTGGTGGGACGACTGACTTTGACTTTGGCATCTACCGTCGGGCGCGGGCGCGGGAGGCGGAGCAGGGGTATGAGCAGGTTATTGAGCATTTTGGTGCCAGTGGTGACATTTATTTGGGTGGGGAAAATTTAGTCCATCAGATTGCGTTTTTGACGTTCAAGCAAAATTTGGACAGTTGCCGCAAGGCGCAGATTCCTTTCACCATGCCGTTGGAGGCGGATCTGTTTCCTGGGCATGAGTTGTGTGTGGACAGGTCGCAGACGGCGCAGACCAACACGGCGTTGTTGATTGCCAAGGTACGTCATTTATGGGAGAACTTTCAGTGGCCCACGGCGGAGGGGGAGGGTCGGGTTGGCCAGGGTGGCTCCAGTCGTCGTCGTTCTGACGCCATTAGTGACATTTTGCATCGTGCTGTATTGGATACGGAATTTAATTTGGATCCCAACATTCCTTGTTTCGGTGCGGAGGAGAATTTTTTACCGATTGCGGTGGAGTTATTGAATCGGCGGCGGGAGAAGGTGGCGTTGCAGTTGGTGGTGGATCGCAATGTCATCAATCAGTATTTGGTCAAGCGGGTTGGCAAGGGGATTTATCAATTCTTCATCGCGATGCAGCAGGCTTTTTCGCGTCGTGGTGCTTTGCCCAAGGAGATTCGGATTTTGCAGGCGGGCAATTCCAGTCGGGCTTTGTTGGTGCAGGCGTTGTATGCCATGTTATTGCAGGAGAATATGTATCGTTGGACTCCGGTGGCTGGGGAGGAGAAGCGCAATCCGGTTATTGATGAAATTCGGCGCACGTTGCCTCTTTTTGATCCGCAGCAGGGGATTCAATTTATCGTTCATCGTCCACCGGAGGGGGATGCCAACGATTTATACCGGCCTACGGCCAAGACTGGGGTGGCGATTGGTTTATTGCGATTGATTCCTGGGGAGAGGTTGTTGGCGATTCACACCACGAGCAGTCGGCAGCGGAGTGTGGTGTCGGAGGAGGGGGTACAACCGGTGGTGGAGGCGTTGCAGGAGTCGCCGTTTCGTCTTTTTGTTGGGCGTTTGGTTGGGGGGGTATTTAAGCCGGTTGTGTTACAGAATGATCCTTATGGGGAGTGGCATGAGTTAGGGATTCCCACGCGTCGGGTATTTCCTTTGGTGTATTCTGCTTCGCCCAGGGCGTTGTTTGGGCAATTGCCGCGTGGTTCGGCGGAGTTGCAGGAGAGGAGTTTGGGTTTTGGGTTAGGGACTGAGAAGAAGCGGTTGTTTGTCAAGGCGATTGGGCCGACGACTGTGGAGATTTGTTTGGCTGATACGGTGGAGCAGATTCAGAGGGAGCCTGGGGAGGTTATGGCGCAGCAGGTGTTGGAGTTGAATTGAGGTAGTTAAATCTGTTAAATGAGTATGGGGTCCAGGGGAGATTATCTCCCCTGGCGGGTGCAGGGCGGAGCCCTGCTTGTAATGTGCGGCGTTTTACAGAAGCAAATGCGTAGCATTTGCGCACGCCGCACAAATCTGTGCCCCGCAGGGGCACTCTTTGGGAGGGCGGACGCCCGACTTTTAACCGCGTGGTATTGAGTCACCTACGGGCGGCAAAACCCATTGGGGGGATGTGCGTATTGGCGCAGAAGAGCGCGCCAATACGCACATCTTGCGTCAATTAGGCGCTTAAGCCGATGCAAAAAACGCATCGGCTTGTTGTGAAAAGCGCGCCAAAGGCAAAAGCAACAGATAAAGGCGAAAAGATAAAAGCGAAAAGATAAATTCCCAGGGCTCCGCCCTGGACCCGCCAGGGGGGTGACCCCCCTGGACCCGCAATAATCATGGAATCCCTCAGGATTTCCCAACTTCTAAGGCGCAAGAAAACCACCCGATTGCCGTTCCCATAGCTTGGCATAATAACCATTGCGGGCCAATAATTGCTCATGGTTTCCCTCTTCCAAAATGGTACCCCGCTCCAGGTAAAGGATGCGATCCATACTGGTAATCGTGGAAAGACGATGGGCAATCGCAATCACCGTGCGACCCGCCATCAACTGCCAAAGCGTGGATTGAATGATATGCTCCGTCTCTGAATCCAAGGAGGATGTCGCCTCATCCAAAATTAAAATGGGGGCATCCTTCAAGAAAGCACGCGCAATCGCTACCCGCTGCTTCTCACCCCCAGAAAGACGTACCCCCTGCTCGCCAACAATGGTGTCAAACCCCAAAGCCCGACGCTGAATAAACTCACTGCAATGCGCCATCTGCGCCACCTCGTGTAGGCGCCCATCCCCAGCCTCCTGCAACGCATAAAGAATGTTATCACGAATACTGCGATGAAACATGCCAGGCAACTGCGGTACCTCGGCAATCGCCTGATTCAAAGACTGTAACGTTACCATCGCAATGTCCTGCCCATCAATGCGAATGACCCCCTCCTGGGGAATGAATTGACGCCGCAGTAACTTGATGAAAGTGCTCTTGCCTGCACCAGATGGCCCCACCAAACCAATCCTCTCCCCCGGTTTGATGGAAAGCGTAAACTGCCGCAAAACAGTATGCCCATCCCGATAACGAAAGGTCAGGTTGTCGATGTCAATGCCTCCCCCCTGGATCCGTAACGGCGTGGCCTGCGGATGGTTGACAATTTCATGCCCCCGACTGATCAACTCCAAAGCGTCCGCAACAATGCCTAAATGTTCGTAAAATTCCAATAGTCGTTGCGACAACCCCCATACGTTGAGAAACACAATGTTGGCCAGCGAAAAAACCAACATGAAATCACCAACCGTCATCTCTCCGGCAACCACCTGCCCAATGGCCATGCCAATCAACGCCAATTGACTGAGCAACGTGGTCGAGTACAGCAGCAGGTGCAATAGGGTAAAATAACCCCGTACCCGTACCGAAGCGACCCGCTCGCGCGTCAATTTGTCGCCAATAATCTTGCGCTCGAATAAATGACGCCCAAAGGCACGGACCAACTCGATATTGCTGATACTGTCAACCATGAAACCCATGGAGGTGGACGATTCGTTGGAAAATGCATGCGACAAGGATTGGCTGCGGCGCACGAAAAGTGCAGAAATGCCCAGAAAAGTAACCGCCCAGGCAATCATGACCATGGCCATGGTGGGTGACCCAGGCCAAAGCAGAAGGGTTCCCTGAATCATGATGGTTAAAATTCGGACCGTATCGTGCAACAGAATGCTGATCAACGTTAAACAACTGTTGCCAGTCTGCTTGATCTTCTGCCCCAACTTGCCAGCAAAATTTTCTTGAAAATAGTTGGGCGAATGCCAAATCAAATAGGAGAACAACGTATTCTGAACCAGAAAACGAAAACGGGGCGCCACAAAAGTCTCTACCGCTTGATAGGCGCGATTGCACAGGGCAGATCCAAGCCATAAAACGCCCACCACCATGAACCAATGCCAAATCTGCTCTGGATCGTGGCCAGGTCGATAGTTGGCCATGCTATCTACCAATTGACGCATGGCAGGCGGTTCAAACCCCATCAGCCCAATGGAAAGCGCAGCAATGCTGATCATGAGCAGAGCCTGCACGGGAAAACGACGGCTCAGAAAAAACCAAATAAAATGAATCGGATTGCTCGGAATCGGCTGCTCAGGTCGCCGATAATCAAACAGCGTGTCCAACTCAGGAGCAGCGTGGCAATCAACAAGGGAAGAGATGGTGGTCATCCGTATCAGCCGTGTCGGAAAATCAGTATGGGAAATCGAAAGGGGTTATACCCCTTTTTGCTGACCGAGTACAGGGAGGTGGCCGGATAAGCGAAAGTTTGCACGGGTAATTTTGCCTTGTACTTGATCCTCTGACAGGTCATGATGGCAGGCCATACAATGGGGGAGTTTGCGCACGCCGGCGCAAGCCAAGCGACAGCGGTCGTGTGACAGCAACAAACGGGATGAATAAGCGATGTCTTTTTTTGCGCGATTGCGGGAGGGCCTGAGCAAGACCCGTAAGGCATTTACCAGCCAGTTGGACGCCCTGCTGACAGGCCGCAAGGTGGATGCCGAGTTGATCGAAGAGTTGGAGGCGCTACTGATCACCTCCGATTTTGGCATGGAAACCGCCAACCGTATCCTGACAGAGGCGCAGACGCGTAGCCGTACAGCCCGTCGCGAAGAAGCCAGCCAATTTCGGGAAATTTTAAAGGATGTGATCTGGGAACGCCTGGAAACATCACGGCAACCATGGCGTCTGAACGAGCAAAAACCCCATGTCATCCTGGTCGTGGGGGTCAACGGGGTCGGCAAGACCACCACCATCGGCAAATTGGCCGCCCACTTCCAGGACGAAGGACGCAAGGTGATCCTGGCCGCTGGCGATACCTTCCGCGCCGCCGCCGTTGCCCAACTGGAAAAATGGGGCGAACGGGTCCATTGCCCGGTGATTGCCCAAGGACAAAATGCCGACTCCGCCTCGGTGGTACACGACGCCTTTGCAGCCGCCAAAGCACGGCAGATGGATCTCCTGCTGGCCGATACGGCAGGACGCCTGCATACCAAAGTCAACTTGATGGAAGAGCTGAAAAAAATTCAACGGGTGCTCTCCCGGCAAGAACCCCAGGCCCCGCACGATGTCTGGTTGGTCCTGGATGCAACCACAGGTCAAAACGCCATCCACCAAGTCAAACATTTTCATGAGGCCTTGGGGTTGACCGGCTTGGTCATCACCAAATTGGATGGTACCGCTAAAGGAGGCGTGGTGGTCGGTATCAGCGAACAGTTTCGACTGCCGATTCGCTTCGTCGGTGTGGGTGAAGGGGTGAGCGACCTGAAACCTTTTGACCCAGATCAGTTCGTGGAAGCCCTGTTCGGTCAGACAGAGGCAGGATAATGACGCGACAGACGCAAACCCATTTGCGCAGCGCAACACAAAAAAAGGGGCCGTTATTGGCAGGATTCATGGCAAGATATGCTGTTTTGTACCTGTTGGGCTGGCTGTTGCTCCTGCCTGCCCAAGCCAGAGCAGCACACGAGGTTGATCCGCACACCCTGGAACTGTTTCGGATCCTGGATCAGGGTGGGCCAATCGATGCCGTGCTGGAACGGAGCAGTTGGCCAAGCGACGATTTCGTGGTCTCCTACCTGGAGTGGGAACTGCTCTTCCATCCCCGCTACAAAGCCAGCAAAGAACGCCTGCTCGCCTTTTTGGATCGTTGGCCAGAGCATGCCCAGGCGGAACGCGTGCAAGCCTTGCTGGAATCCCGGCTGGTTCGAGAGGGCGAAGATGGCGAACTCCTGGCCTTCTTTGATCGCTTCAAACCGAAAACACAAGAGGCCAAACTGCGCTATATCCAGCTTTTGCTGGAGCGCAAACGGCTGCCAGAGGCTCTGCCAATCTGGAAACCTCTGTACGTGGAAGGCTACATTTTTAGCGCAGAGATGGAACGGCACTGCAAACCCCTGGAAGAGTTGGTGAGCATCGCCGATAAAGAGATCCGGGTGCGTAAACTGCTCCATGCTGGACCTCAAGAGGCCTATGATCGGCTCTTTGCCCAGTTGC
>PDZU01000125.1 GCA_002753095.1 Magnetococcales bacterium | reverse complement strand
CCTCCTGGCTACCCTCCTACTGCTCGCCGCCCTGCTCTCCGGCATGCCCGTCGCCCTGGCCGCCATCAGCGCCACCATCCCCCTGCTCATCACCCGACGCTGGAAAGCAGACGAAATTCTCCAGGAAGTCGATTGGCCTGTGCTCCTCTTCTTCGCCGCCCTCTTCATCGTCACCCGCGCCGTCGAAACCACCGGCTTCAGCCAACCCTTCCTGCCCGACCCCCACAACCTGCAACTCCCCACCCTGGCCTGGGGCAGCCTGCTGCTCAGCAATCTGGTCTCCAACGTCCCCGCCGTCCTCCTCCTCAAACCCCTGGTCAACCAACTCTCCTGGTCGCATACCGCCTGGCTCACCCTGGCCATGGCCACCACCCTGGCCGGTAACCTGACCCTGCTCGGCTCCGTCGCCAACCTCATCGTCGCCGAATCCGCCCGCAAACAAGGCGTCACCCTGGGTTTCTGGCCCTACCTGCGCGCCGGCCTCCCCATCACCCTCGCTACCCTCCTCTGGGGCATCTACTGGCTCTCCCGCCCAGCCTAAAAAAAAACCGGGGGAGTCTCCTCCCCCGGCCCACTGCAAAAATCCGTCGGCAACGCCTAAGAAATTTTCACCACAATGTCATGCAGGAAGTTGCCCGCACGGGACAACTCATGGCCGGCATCCGACAAGTGACGATAAATTTCACGACGCTTGAAAATCTCCAACACATACAACATGGCATCGGTCTTGGAATCCGGCGTATCCGCCTTCAAACCATCCAACACCTTGTCCGCCTTGAACAACTCCGCCAAGGCACGACGGAAAGATTTGTCCAGGTTGTGCTTGGCCTGCACCGCCACATGCGCATCGCTCTCCGCCAGAGGGGTCTCCTTGCCACCCAACTTCTTGTAACCACGGTTCAACGATACATTGGCCTCACGCAACAACACCGCCATCTCCATGGTGTACTGGTCCGACGGCACACCCAAAGTCTGCATCTCTTGCACAATCGTGGACATGTAGGTCATGGTCACACCCACCGAGGTCATGGCCCGCTGCAGATCCTCACGATCCAACGGCGTGGCAAATGCATTGGCCAGCACGTCCAGATTGCGCGCCTTCAAGGCATCCTCTTCACCCTCCAAACGAATCACCTTGTCCGCCACCGATTTGCTGCCAGTCTGCATGAAATCCACCATCGCATCGGAAGCCTGCGTAACCAACTCGCACTGCTCCAAAATCATGCCATAAAAATTCGGCATACGGGGGAAAACAGCATTGGTAACGCCACTGATGAAAGAATTGCTACCGCCCATCGTTTAAATCTCCTTTATAAGGTCAGGATCACTACCAGATCCGATTATTTTCGTTAAACTGCCTCGTAAACACCAAATCAGTGTGCACCAAACACATATTTGGCCACAGCAAAGGACAACGCACCGACCAAGCCCGATCCGGGGATGGTGATAATCCAGGTGCTGACAATCTCGGAAGCCTTGCTCCAACGCACATCCTTGGCCCGCTCCGAAGAACCTACACCCATGATCGCCGAACTGGCCACGTGGGTCGTGGAAACCGGCATACCCCACTGCGAAGCACCAAGAATCAATGCCGCCGAAGTCAACTGGGCACTCATGGCATGCAACGGCCGCACCTTATAGATACCAAAACCAATGGTCCGCACAATACGCCAACCACCCGACAAAATACCCAACACAATCACAATCGAACAGGCCAACATCACCCAGAAGGGAATCTCAAACTTGGTCGTAATGCCACCCAACATCAAAATCAACGCCACCACACCCATGCTCTTCTGCGCATCGTTGGAACCATGCGAAAATGCCAGCGCAGCCATGGTCACAAACTGGGAGCGCTTGAGCCAGTTGTTGGCTGACGGCTTGGCCCGCATCAACAACCAACGCATGATCCGGAAGAAGAAATAACCGGTCCAAAAGGCTGCCAAAGGCGAAATGATCAAACCGGCCACCGTCTTGGTCACACCAGTCAGTTTGTGCTTCTCTACCAGTATGTCCATGCCCCACACCACATGGTCAGCACCCGCAGCAAAAATCACCGCACCGACCAGACCACCCACCAGCGCATGCGAAGAGGAGGAAGGAATACCAAACCACCAAGTGAGCAAATTCCAAAAAATGGAACCAATCATGCCACAAAAGACCACCGTCATGGAGAGTACCGGCGTCAGATCGCCAATCTTGACGATACCTCCAATCGTGTTGGCCACTGCCGTTCCACCCAACAGAGGCCCAAGAAATTCAAATACGGCCACAACAATAACCGACTGCACTGGCGTCATGGCCCGTGACGCAATAACGGTCCCAATGATGTTCGAGGCATCATGGAAGCCATTGGTGTAGTCAAAAATCAGAATGACTATCACTGTGGCTACAGCCAGATTGAATATGATGTCGCTACTCATGTTTCACCCTTTTGGTTTCCTTTTCCTGTTGATTGTGAACGCTCCGTGACAACAGTCACACTGCTATTGCCTCCTGGGCAGCGCCACCCCCATCCAGCACCCAGTTGAATCATCTGGCGGCAAGAATAGCGACTAATATGACGAAATGGAACTGTTTTTATCTCAGAAATGTGAACGGATGGTTACTTTTATGTAACATTTTCGTTACATATCAAAAAAGGATGTTGCAGCGCGGAAATCGCCTATTATTGCACTGCACAGGATGGGTACAACGGGGAAATGGATGTCGATCCATTGAACGAGAATGTGTTCAAAAGGCATGATTCCTGCCGCCTGCGCCCTGCCCAGCGTCCAGGTTACTCAACTCCTGTTCCGAGGCGCGGATGCGACGCAAACGGATCTCACCGGTGGCAGTCGTAAAAATCAACTGTCGCGCCCACGGTCCGCCCACATCCGAGGCGGTCAGATGCAGATGATTGGCACGCACAAACGACATGGCCGTATCCACGTTGCGCTTGCCAACCGTAAAACCGGGCAAGTCCAAGGCTGGACTTGCACTACCAAACATCATGGCACCACCAAACAACTTGACCTCCAACTCCTGCCGGGCAATGCCGCGCGCTGTAAAACTGGCCAGCAAAAAGGGCATGACACACGAGACATAATCGCCCATATCGCGGCAGATTTTTATCCCCGAAGCCGGGTGGGCACAGTTGCGGGTGGCCCGCTTGCCATGACACATCGCCCCCAGACGGCTGCGCGGATGATAAAAAATCACCGAAACACACGATCCCAGCACCGTGTGTACCTCCGCCCCCGCGCCAATATACAGTTCACCCGGATCCAGCCAAACATACTCCATGCGTCACCTAGCCCATCGGATCCGCCAGGAATCGATCCAACCCCTCTTTCAGGATGGGCAGCGCACTGCCATCCATCCACAACAGCAGGGATCCGGCCACATCCTTGCCCAACAAGGCAAAATCCACCCGTAACAACAACCATTGCGCCAGCGCAGAATCGCCCTCCATCGCCCGTGCCAACTCTGCGCCCGGCAGCAAAAACGCATGCAGCGCCGCCAGACTGCCCCGATAATAACAGGGCACCTCACCGGCAATCTCGGAAGCCAACAAAGCACTCAAGGAGCTGACACAGGTATACAACAACACATCACCGGTGGACTGCATCGCCTCCCCCTCCACCTGGGTCACCATCTCTTCCGGTACATGACCACCGTAAAGCGCATCCAGCAGATGGACCACCTCCGCCGCCCGCAATACCAAAACCGCCATGCCAGCGATGGCCCGATCTGCCGCAAAAACAAAGCGGAAACGCATGCCTACCATCCCGATGGCACTGCCATAAACATCCGTCAAACGGCGTACCATCTCCTCTTCAGACAACAGGCTCACACAGGGCAGCGATAAAGAGATCTCCCCATCGACCATCTCACTCAAGGTGGCCGCCGCCCGTCCAAAACTGAGATTGAACAACTCGCGCAGCGCATCCTCCTCCATCTCATCCAGACAGTTCATGTCGGACACCTCAACCCTCCTCCAGCGGCCCCTGCAACGGCAACCAGCAGGTAAACAGCGCCCCCCGATCTGGATTGTTCGCCACCTGAATCTCCCCGCGATGGGCGTCGACAATTTTTTTGACAATCGACAACCCCAAACCGGTACTCTTCTCCTGTCCGGTGGGTTGGGTGCTCAATTTCTCGAACACCCCAAATAGTTTATGCTGTTCCGCCTGCGGAATGCCCGGCCCCTGATCGACCACCTGCACAAACACACCCTGACGCTGCTGACCGGTCCGTACCAGCACCACCGTATTCAATGGGGTGAACTTGATGGCATTGCTCAAAAGATTATCCACTACCTGGGCAATGCGCGCCCGATCAAAGCAGACCGCCGGAGTGGGCTGCAAATCCGCCACCAAGCGCACCCCCTTTTTCTCCGCCGTAAAGGTCAACAAATGGACCCGTTCCGCCACCAACTCCACCAGATCGCCACTGGCCAAACGCAAGGCAAAGGTGCCGCTCTCGATCACGCTGACATCCAACAGATCGTTGATCAAACCCAACATCTGGCTGGCCACATTGTGAATGGTCTGTAGAAAATAACGCCGCTCCTCCTCCTCAAAGTCCATCTGCAACAACAGATCACTCAAACCAGAGATCGAGTTCAATGGATTGCGCAGATCATGGGCAGCGATACCCAGTAACTTGTTTTTGGTGGCGTTCAACTCCAACAAACGGCTCTTCTGACGTTGCAAAGAGATATGGGTCTGAATGCGCGCCAAGGCAACCGCCGGATTGAACGGTTTGCGGATAAAATCGACCGCCCCTACCGCCAATCCATGTGTTTCATCCTCGGCACTGTTCTTGCCGGTAATGAAAATGACCGGAATGCCCGACGTCGCCCCATCCGCCTTCAACCGTTGGCACACCTCATAACCATCCATCCCCGGCATCATGATGTCCAATAAAATGAGATCCGGTCGTGGCGAGGCATGTGCCCGGCGCAACGCCTGCTCCCCTGATTTGGCCACCAGGGTCCGGTACTGCCCCTGCAGCAAACCAACCAACACGTCGATGTTGGTACTCTCGTCATCGACGATCAAGATCCGGGCCGCATCCTCATGCATCATCCTGCTCCCTTTAACAAAACCTTCCGCCAATCTACCCTTGCTGCAAACCATCACGCAGGCGACGCACACGCTGCAGAGCCTCTTCAAATTCATACTCAACAATTTGCGCCGCCAAAGCGGCCAACTCTGCCGCTATGTCATCCGAACCACCCTGCTGGAGTTGTTCCACCAGACCACACGCATCCGCATCCCCCTCCGCGATCATCCCCTCCAGACGCTGCAACAGCGCCAAAAGCGCCGCACGATCCATGGTCCCCCCCCCAGACTTGCGCCCACCCCCCTGAGGCCGATGGCGCTGCCACTCCGCCAATCCAACCAGCACCAGCGTCAACTGCCCTTGCAAACGTCCCGACAGATCAGACCAGTCGGCCACCCGCTCTCCCTTCCAGACCTCTTCCAACTGCTCTGCCGCCTGCCGCAAGCCCGGCGCCCCCACCGTCCCCGCTACCCC
Organism: Magnetococcales bacterium; assembly: GCA_002753095.1. GTDB lineage: Bacteria > Pseudomonadota > Magnetococcia > Magnetococcales > Magnetaquicoccaceae > Magnetaquicoccus. Next base: position 1,091 of record PDZU01000125.1, on the reverse strand, counting down.
CTTCAAGGTGTGGACCAAACGGTGCGCTACCTCTTTCTCCCCTTGGGCCACGGCAGACTGCAATCGTTCCATGAAATCCTGGTAACGCGCCCCCAACTCCCCCAATACCTTCAGATACAACGTGCGATTGCCATTCATGTTCCGCAAACCACTTGCCAGATCGATACCCGGCAAATTGTCCGGCAACAGCCCCTCTGCCACCTCCTGTGGCGGACTGGCAGGGCCAGCGCGACCGTATACGCGACAATGACGGGCCAAGGTCGCAAACAGCAACGGCGGATGCACCGGTTTGCTGATATGGTCATTCATCCCCGCCTGCAGGCATTTTTCCCGATCCCCGGACATGGCATTGGCGGTCATGGCGATGATCGGCAACCCGGTAAATCTGGGCTCGGCACGAATGGCCCGAGTGGCCGCATAGCCATCCATCACCGGCATCTGCACATCCATCAACACCAGATCAAATCGCCCCGCCTGCACAGCGGCAACCGCCTGTTGACCATCCGCCGCGATCTGGACCACCATCCCCTCCGCAGTCAACAACTCGTAGGCGACCTGCTGGTTGAGCTCATTATCCTCCACCAGCAATACACGGACCCCGCGCCAATCCCGCTCTGGCTCCTCCGCGAGCAAGCCACCCTCCAGCGCGTGCGCGCCATGCGATGCCGCCTCCTGACCCAGGATAGACAAGACCGTCTCAAACAGCGTGGACAAGGCAACCGGTTTGGTCAAAAAACCGGCCACACCCACCCCCTGGGCCGCCAACAACACATCCTCCCGCGCATAGGCGGTCACCATGACGATTTTGGGAATGCGCGTCTCTGGAAAACGGTGGTTGATCTCCCGAATGGTACGGATGCCATCCATCTCCCCCATCTGCCAGTCCAAAAAGAGCACCTGATAGCCACACCCTTGCAGCAGGGCCTGTTCCATTGCCAAGAGCGCCTCCTCCCCGGAAGAGACACAGGTTACCTGGAAAGAGAAAGATTCAAACGATTTTTGCAAAATTTCCCGCGCAACCGGATTGTCATCGGCCACCAAGACCCGCAATCCCAGCAAATCTCTCGATGGCAGACGAAAACGGCGCCGCT
>PDZU01000124.1 GCA_002753095.1 Magnetococcales bacterium | reverse complement strand
ACCGCCTGCCCGATGATCCAGAGTACCAAACCGCCCGCCTGCGCTGGCAACAGTGCCCAGGGGTCGTTCAGGAGCTGTTCTTGAAAGCCTTTACCGTGGGCTTGAGCCAACCACAACAGCGGGTCACGGAGGGCGAATGGCAACGCACCTTTTTGCGCCTGTATGACAACATGCTGCACTGTCCGGCCTGCGGGGCGGAAAATTTCAGCCGCCACAGCGCCAGCCAGGAACAGGCCCTGTGCTGGCATTGCCGCACCGCACTGGTCATGCCACCACGCCTGCAGGTCAAACATGCCCGTGGCACACACAGCTTTACCCTGCTGTTGGGCAAACCGCTCTCCACCCTGTTTACCCACCCGGAAGAGGAGGAAAAAGCCCGCATTTTCGGAGAGGTCAGCCAGCACCCCAACAACCCGCACATTTGGGGCATTCGCAACCTGACCCCACACAGTTGGCAGCTGCGTTTTCCCGATGGCAGCCGCAAAGAGGTGCCCCCGCAACGTTCTGCACCGTTGACCATCGGGTTGGAACTTGACTTTATCGGCTTATCCGGCCAAATTGTCCCGTAAGAGCGTGTCCGACCAGCCCCCGCCCCTGCGGCAGGGGCTGCGTTGGCTATTTGTCTGATATTTTGTTGTACAAGAAACAACCAAGAGGTATAATCATGGCGGTCTTTAATGAGACGCTTCGTGTGCGGCTGCAAGAGTTGCTCGACAGCCATGGCCGTGCTCTGATGCAGGAACCCCGCCGTCTGGAAGCCTTGTTGCGCGATTTGAGCGATGGACAAAGCGGCTCGGATCTGCACCTGCTGATGCAGGGTCTGAAAGCCGGTATCCCGGCGCAGATATTGGATGATCTGGAACGGGGCCTGCCGATGAACGGCATTCTGCCCCGCCTGGTGCAGCGTCTCGAAGAGGCCCACATTGCCGCCAAGGCCGCCCAATGGTGTGTCAACAGTTGGTGCACGGCCCTGGGATACGAAGTGCCGATTCTGGCAGAGAGCAACCCAAAGCGCAAGACACCCGTCGATGCACGCTACCCGATCCATCCGGATCCCCTGCCCAGCGTCTGCCGTTGGCAGGATCCCCTGCTGGGCATGGCCTTTGTCTGGGTGCCGGCAGGCACCTTTTTGCTGGGCGATCTCTTCGAAGAGGGCGGCGACGACGAACAACCCGTGCACGAGGTAACCCTGGACGGTTTTTGGCTGGGTCAGTATCCGGTCACCCAGGGCCAGTGGCAACAACTCATGGAGAACAACCCCGCCCACTTTAAAAAAGGGGCCGACTACCCCGTGGAACAGGTCTCCTGGGAAGATGTGCAGCAGTTCATCAGCAAGCTCAACGCAGCGGGCCCAGAACGCTACCGCCTGCCAAGCGAAGCAGAATGGGAGTATGCCTGCCGCTCGGCGGGGAGAGAACAGCGCTATGCCGGCAGCGACACGGCAGACGAGGTGGCCTGGTACGCCGACAACAGTCGGGAGAGCACCCATCCAGTCGGACAAAAGGCACCCAACGCCCTGGGGCTGCACGACATGTCCGGTAACGTCTGGGAGTGGTGCGAAGATTGGTACGACGACATGGCCTATGCCAAAGCCGGAGCGCGCTGCAACAACCCCCTGCGCCGCAACGAAGCCAGCGGCGACCATGTCTTGCGCGGCGGTTCCTGGAGCGATCACAGCAAATATCTGCGCGCCTCCTACCGGGACTGGGGGCGGGGTGACTATCGCGGCTATGACTATGGGTTCCGTCTGGTACGGTTGTAAGCGATCCGCGACAAGCGGATAAATATCTTTTAATTTTTTTGATAATACTGGGCCGAAAAAGGTGACCACGCGCCCCCTGAGATCGGCATGTTAGAACTTCTGTTGTTATTTTGGTGTAATGTATGGACCCACAAACCCTTTCCCATCCGTTATTAAGCCCGCTGAAACCCTATCTGGCGCAACGCGGCAGCCCTTTTCCGGTACTGTGCGATCTGCCGGGTGGCTCTTTTGCCTGGTTGGCCACCGCTCTGGCCAGAGAGTGGCCGCGACCATTGGTACTGGTCAGCAGCAGTTCCAGCCGGGCCGAAGCGCTCTATCGGGAGGTGCTGTTTTTTTCGGAATATTTTAAGCAACCGCTGCCGCTGCTCTCATTTCCGGCCTGGGAGACGATGCCCTTTGAACCGCTCTCCCCCTTTGGACCGCTGGTGGGCGAACGGATCTCTACCCTGTTTCGGCTGACGCAGATGACCGGCAGTGGGCCGGTGCTGGCGGGTACCGAGTCTGGGGCCACACATGCCATCATCGTCACCACGGCAGCCGCCTTGATGCAGCGGGTGATGCCGGCACAACAGTTGGCACAACATGGTCTGGCGATCAAAAAGGGGGATCAGTTGAATTTGACGGTGATGCGGGAATTTCTGCATCTTTCCGGCTATCGACACGCTTCGCAAGTGGTTGAACCCGGTGAATTTGCCATCCGGGGCGGCATCATCGATTTTTTCCCGCCGGGGCATGAAAACCCGGTGCGTATCGAGCTTTTTGGCGATGAGGTGGAGACACTGCGGCAGTTCGACCCGGTCACCCAGCGCTCCACCGATCCGATTCCGGGGGTGCAGGCGCTGCCCACCAGCGAGGTATTGCTCAACGAAAACACCATTCGCAGCTTTCGCACCCAATACCGGCAGTTGTTTGGCGGGCAGGCCGCCGATGATACGCTTTACAAGGAGCTCTCCAAAGGGATCAAAGTGCAGGGCATGGAGCATTTTCTGCCCCTCTTCTATGAACCGGCAGAGACCTTTTTTGATTATCTGCCAGAAGGTTCGACCTTTTTGCTGGAGGAGGATGCCCTGCCTGCTGTGGCACAGTTTGAACAGGAGGTGCAGGAGCGGCATCGGCTGGTCGGCGCCCCCCCGGAGGGCCGTTCCGGCCTGCCACGGGCGACGGGGCGCCATCTGCCTGCCGATGCGCTATACCTGACCCTGCCCCTGTGGCAGGAGGCGCTGCAGCGCTTTACGGTGTTCGAAAGTCGGCATGGTGCAGAAAAGGGTGGCGTCTCGTTGGCTTTCGACGGCGTGGTTGATTTTATCACGCCCAGCGCAGCGGCGGCAGTCAACGATGCCGGTGGCAAGGCCAACAAGGAGAGCACCCTGGACCGGGTGGCGCACCACATACGCACGGCGCAAAAGAATGGCTTTCGCATTGCCTTGACGGTGCGCACCATCGGTCAGCGGGAGCGACTGCGCGAGGTGTTGGAAGACCATAAAATCAGCACCCGACTGGCCCCCCACTGGGAGGGGGTGTTGACGGGACAACCGGGCTCGACCTGGGTGGTGATCGGCGATGTGGAACAGGGTTTTGCCCATGGTCGCATTGGGGTGTTGTTGATTCCTGAGGAGGCGATTTTTGGACGGCGCACGCGGCGTCGGCAGCGCGACCAGCGTTATCTGGAGCAGTTGCTGGCCAGCTTTTCCGACCTGCAGGAAGGCAATCTGGTGGTGCATGCCGACCATGGCATTGGCCGCTTTGGCGGCCTGCAACCGCTGGCCATCGGCACGATCAAGAATGAATTTCTGCTGATCTCTTATCAGGATGAGGACAAGCTCTACGTACCGGTCGAGAACCTGGACCGGGTCAGCAAATATTCCGGCTCGGAGGAGATTGCCCTCGACAAGTTGGGCAGCGCCAAGTGGGAAAAGACCAAGGAGCGCACGCGCAAGAAAATTTTGGAGATGGCGCACGAACTGGTCCATTTGCAGGCGTTGCGGGCAGCGACGGAAGGGTTCACTTTTGCCGGGGCGGATCCGCTTTATCAGGAGTTTGCCGCCACTTTTCCCTTCGAGGAGACCCCGGATCAAGCCCAGGCCATCGAGGCGGTTTTGCAGGACATGGCCTCCAGTCGCCCCATGGATCGGCTGGTCTGTGGCGATGTGGGCTTTGGCAAGACAGAGGTGGCTTTGCGGGCTGCATTCCGGGCGGTGATGGATGGCAAGCAGGTGGCGGTGTTGGCCCCGACTACCATTTTGGCGCAACAACATTTTGAAACTTTTTCGCGACGCCTCGCCCCCTATCCGGTCAAGCTGGAGTTGCTGTCCCGTTTTCGCAGTCCGTTGGAGCAGAAGCAGGCGTTACGTCGTTTGAGCAACGGCGAGGCCGAGATTGCCATCGGCACCCATCGCCTGTTGCAGAGTGATGTGCATTTCAAGGATATTGGCCTGCTGGTGGTGGATGAGGAGCAGCGTTTTGGCGTTTCGCACAAAGAGAAGCTGAAGTCTTTTCGGGCCACGGTGGACATTTTGACCCTGACCGCCACGCCCATTCCGCGCACGCTGCATTTGGCCATGGCCGGGGTGCGTGACATTTCGATCATTGCCACGCCCCCTCTGGACCGTTTGGCCATTCGCACCATCATCACCCAATACGACCGCACGCAGGTACGCGAGGCCATTTTGCGCGAGATCTACCGGGGCGGACAGGTCTATTACCTGTACAACCGGGTGCAGGACATCGAAAAGTTTGCTGCGCAACTGGGAGAACTGGTCCCGGAGGCCAAGTTGGGGGTGGCGCATGGTCAGATGCGCGAGGGACAGTTGGAACGGATCATGTTTTCGTTTTATCAGCAGGAGTTCAACGTTCTGCTCTGCACGACGATCATCGAAAACGGGGTGGATATTCCCTCGGCCAACACGATCATCATCCATCGGGCAGACAAGTTTGGTTTGGCACAGTTGCACCAGTTGCGGGGTCGGGTGGGCCGTTCCAAGCATCGGGCCTATGCCTATTTGCTGGTACCCCCGGCACACAATTTGACGGAGGATGCCCGCAAACGTCTGGACGCCCTGGAATCGCTGGGCGATTTGGGGGCAGGCTTCAGTCTGGCCACCCATGATCTGGAAATTCGCGGTGCGGGCAACATTTTGGGTGACGAGCAGTCCGGGCAGATTCGCGAGGTAGGGTTTGAGTTGTACAATCAGATGTTGCGCGAGGCGATTCAGGGTCTGGCCGAGAATGCGGTGGCCCAGGAAAAGCCGGAGCGGCCAGAGGAGATCATTCCCAACATCAGTTTGCATGTTTCGACCCACATTCCGCACGATTTTGTCCCGGATGTGCATCAACGTTTGACGTTGTACAAACGGATTGCCGAATTGAACAGTGCGGAAGAGATTTTGGAGATGCGTTCCGAGTTGTTGGACCGTTTTGGACCGTTACCGGAATCGATCACCAATTTGTTGCGTCTGGTAGGGATCAAGCGCAGTTGCCGGCAGTTACGGATCTTGAAGTTGGATGCGGGGCCCAAGGGGGCATCGTTGCAGTTTCACCCGCAGCCTTCGGTCAATCCGCAGGCGATCATTGAGTTGATTCAGCAGGGCGGTGGCGCGGTGATTTTCAACCATCAGACGAATGCGCTGGTGGTGAAGAATCGTCTCTGGGATGTGGAAGAGGTTCGCTTGCGGGCGCTGGAAGAGTTGTTGGAGCGCTTGCGTCCCGACCCGGCAGCGCACAACAAAGTGGCAGAAAAAGCGCCGCCAGTGGCAGCCACGGGCAAAGCGCGCATCGTTCATGCGGGCCATGTTGACAAACGCCGTAAAAGTGTGTAGGTTCTTGCTGCTTCACGCGAGCGGACTTGAAGTCCGCCGCAAGCCGATATAGCTCAATTGGTAGAGCAACGGATTTGTAATCCGTAGGTTCGGGGTTCGATTCCCCGTGTCGGCTCCAAATAAATCAAACACTTACGGCCACTCACAAGGTGGCCGTTTTTGTTACGGGGTAACACCGGGGTAACAAAATACGATGTCATACCGCCAGAAAGCGCCGTCCAGTTCCACTTATGCCACCGCACAAGATCCGCACACAAACGATCAGAACAATCGCGCACCAGACCCCCAATTTTTTCAGAATTCTACAGAAACATCGCAACATAAATGCAATATTTCAAACAGTTACGCGCCATCAAAACCGACCGAATGATAACGCCTGTAACGCACACACTAAGATTTAGATATAGAGAAAACACCACCACCCCAACCCCCGCCGCCAGATGGCACCCAGGAGAGACGGCAAGAGCGTGGTTGTGGTCTTTTTGCTGGCGCTTCTGAAAGGCAATGCATGGTGACAATTCTTCTTCCCACTGAAACTATCCCCTTTCATGACAGTTCATAATGGCATAGGATTGGCGGTTTCGGGTATCTTTCACAGGTTTTCAGGTATATTCAGTGACTTTCGGATAATGGAGGTTTCAATGGAAATCTTTAATAATAGGCCACTTACGGAGAATGAGCTACAAAAAATTGCTACTCCGTACATCAAGAACCATGCTGAAGAGGAGAATTACAGTCAATCCAAAGAGGTTCTCAACAACTTCATCCAGAGGAATTCTGAACAACTTTCCCGACTGGGAGGGCTTTTGAATAGAGTTCATAAGTAATGGATAACATTTATGAGCTTGGACACAGAGAGAGAGCCTTGAAATTGATCGGTGAAGAGGTTGAGAAGATTCTCGGATTCAAAGCGTCCTTTAATGCCGTGGTTGCTTCCGAGGCTTTTGGACAAGCGGACATAACGCTGTCACACATTCCGCAGGCAGATGGGCCTGCTCCAATCAAAAAGGCCGGACATTATACGTTCTGGATTAGGAAATTAAAACGAATTAAGGCTTTTTGCGTCGCTTGCCGACGCAAAAACTTGGTTGGACTGAACGCGGAGAGTCGATCAGCCCGAGGACACATTATATGGAAATTTCAGATCGACAACG
>PDZU01000035.1 GCA_002753095.1 Magnetococcales bacterium | reverse complement strand
CCTCCCAATGGGTTTTCCCCGTAGGTAACTCACGACCTCACCGTTAAAAGTCGGGCTCCGCCCTCCCAAAGAGTGCCCCTGCGGGGCACAGATTTGGGCGCGCTGCGCAGATTTGGGCAAGCCCAAATCTGCTTCGGTAAAAGCGCGCCATTACATGCATGGGCTCCGCCCCTGCACCCCGCCAGGGACGATGATCGCCCCTGGACCCCGCAATAATTTTATTAAAAAAATCAATGTATGTTGTTATGTGCTCGTACTCGTACCCAACAGCATCGCCATAAAACGCGGCAAATTATGCTCCGCTCGAATACGGGGGGCCACGTCACGCGCTGATTTCTGATAACGTTCTCTCTCCCGATACAACGCCAACACAGCCTCCGCCAACGACTGCGCCGAAAAATCCCGCATCAAAACGGCTGGAAACGGCTGTAACGGTCGCAAAAACTGCTCCATCCAGGAGCTTTCTCCTGTCGCCACCACCGGACGTCCACAACCCAACGCCTCAACCATGATATGGGAAGTGCGATAGGTATAGGAGAGCGGTGAATAAGGGATCAACACCACATCTGCCGCCGCAATTTTCTGAAAATAGGCTTCGCCATACAAACGGACATTTTCGGTCAACCGCACCCCCTGCCCCATCTCCCGCAAACGGTCCAAAACCGGCTGATCCTGGGGATTGATGTTGGTAATGTGCACATCGAACACAATATCACTGCACTGCTCCTGCACCAAACGAATGGCCTCCGGCAGCAGGGTAAAGCCTTTCTCGCCCCGAGCCTCACCCAAAAAGAGCACGGTCATAGAACTGCTCACCGAAGATTCTTCCACGGACTCCACAGCAAGAGAGGCCAACGGGGTAAAATCGATGGAAATCGGCAGCAACTGCGCTTCAACCCCTGCCAACTCATGGTAATAGTCACGCAGAGTGACCGAATCCACAAAAAATTGCACCCTCGGACGCAACGTATCCAACAACTGCAACCCCAAAGCAAACAGAGGCTCCACCCAATAGGGAATATTGCGCACGGTCAACATCATATTGGGGGGAAAACGCAGCATGATGCAAACCTGTGCCGGCAACTGCGGCAAAGAGCACAACCAGTGATACAGTCCGATCAAGAAACTGTCATAAAGGGTATGGATGATGAGACGATCACCGGCTTCGACGCGAATGGCAGAGCTGGCATCCTGAAAAAAGAGCCGATTGCGCTCGCCCCCCAACTCCCGGTCTGGATCGGCCCCCCAAAAAACCGACTGCATATCCTCCGGCATGGCAAAGTCATGCGGCGGCAGATGGCTGATAAAAAAGCGCGTGGACCATCCCTGCTGCTGGCAATAGTCACGGATGGCATTGTTGACCGCCACATGGTGACCATAAAAACCAAACATGGGATCAAGCACCAACACCCGACCAGAAAAATGGCTGGCGGCAGAGGGCGCCGCCAACAACGCCTGACGGGCCTGGGGTGGCAAATAACCGGGCATGACCGCCCCCACCAGACGCAAACCCATGCCGATCAATGCACTGCGTTGCAGCGCGCGGGCCGTCAACAACAGATGATTCAACACCGGAATGACCATCTGGTAAAGAATCGGGCGCTGCACCTCCTGCAAGGCGGCAGCCTGTTGACGCAAATTTTGCAGCGCATTGACCGCATCCAAATCATTATTGTACAGCATCCCCCCCACGGCGACAGCAATGGCAAAAAGCGGATTTTGCCGCCCACTGGCTTGCAACCACAACGCCAACACATACGCCGAGCGAATGCGCCCCTCCTGCAACAGACGATACAGCGCAAACGTCATCTCTTCATCAATGGGAGCGTTTTTCAGGTACTGCAACAAACCGTTGAGATCCCCCTGCCGATCCAACTCCAGAATCACCTCCACAACAGGCTGCGACTGCGCCACCACCTCCGACGCAGCACCCAGAGCATCCCCACCAATGGCTGCCAATTTGACCGCCCCATCGGCATGACGCTGATAGCCCTCATCCAGGCGCGCCCCCCGGTAGGCGGACAGAGAACCGGCTTGGGCCAAAGTATGGAGAGGTGTCCCCTCAATCTCGGCACACCCGGAAGTTTGCACCGAATCAAACGGCAAGGAACGAATAAACTGACGGGTCTCCTCGCGCTGCGCCTCACTCTCACCCGGTAAGCCAAAGGTGAAGGTGCCATGCACCGTCATCCCCAACCCCTTGAGATAGAGAACCGTCTCCCGCGCCTCCTGCAGATCCAGCCGTTTGTTGACAATCTGATCCACCACCTGCTGATTGCCGCTTTCAATGCCCAATTTAACCCCAAAACAACCACTCTCTTTCATGGCCGCCCAAGTCGAGGCCCGAATACCATCCGGACGACACATGGCCGACCAGGGCACACCAAGCCGCTGCATCACCTCGCACATGGCCAACACATGGCGGTCCCCCAGATTGAAGGTATCGTCATCGAAATAGATCGACTGGAAACGATAGCGCCCCACCAACTCGCGCAGCATCCCCTCCATGTAGTCGGGGCTGTAATGACGCACCTTGCGCTGCCCACTGCCATCAGGATCATTGCCGGTCATGGTGGCAGGCCAAACACAAAAAATACATTTGTACGGACAACCCCGACTGCTCCACACCTGCGCCTGGGGAAAACGCTGCCCCACCGGGTTGCTGTCACAGTAACGGTGCGCCAGCAGATCGTCATAGTACGGATAAGGCGCCGCATTCATCTCGGTACTGCTCAAAAGCGCATGCGCAATCATCCCCTCCTGTCCGCCGCTGATGGCCTGTACCACCCCCTTTTCGTACTCGCCACGCACAATGGTCCGTACCAACCCCTCTTGCAAAATCTCCTCCCCCTTACAGGCAATCGGACCTGTCAAAATCAGGCGCATCTCTGGATAACGGCGGGCAATCTCCTGCAACAATAGCCGATCATGCGGCCAACTGGGCGTGGCACTCTCCAAAACCAAATGGGTGAATCGTTGCTGCTGCAAATATTGGAAAAAAGAGTGATAACTCTCACGCAGAGCAATGCTGTCGCGCAACAGCACCGGCACCCCAAGATGCTGTCGGGCATAAGTGGCCGCATAACCGAGAAAAAATGGATAAGGCAGGTAATCACCAAAACAAAAATGGTCCGGCGTAGAACGTCCATGCAACGTAAATGGCCAACGGGATCCGCAACGTACCCCGGCATGGGTCAACGCGCGCGCCTCCTCGCCATCCAACTGCAGCGGCGTGCGACTCACCCACCAGGGCGGGTTGGCAAATAAAATTTTCATCGGTTCACCAGCCAAACAAGACAAGGGGCTGCAAATGGTTGCGAAACCTTTCCATTCCACGGCAGGGAGATTACTATCCTCGCCGTCCGTTGGCAAGGTAACGCTCCCACCCCCCAAAGGCAATCCACGCCGAGACGATGTCCACCCCCCTCTCCGGTCCAGCCGTGGCCCTGCTCTGGCAGATCGCCACCATCATCCTGCTCTCCGCCCACCGCCTGGATGACTGGGCCAGCGTCAGCCTGCTCGCCTTGACAATCGCCCTATTCGCCTCCTTCATCCGCCAACGCCAAGGCGGCTCACCCCAGGTCGCCCTGCTGGGACTCCTGCTCGGCAGCACAGCCATGTGCCTCCACCTTTGGCCTCAGCCGACCCTGCCCGACGCGCTGATCAATCAACCCATCGAACTGGAAGCGCGCATCAGAGAACGACAGGATCGCCCAGACTCCCTGCAATTGCTACTGGAACAAGGCGTGGCAACCCTGGACAAATACCCCGAACAGCCCCCATTGGCCATACCCGGCACCATTCAAATCACCCTCCACCCCCCGGAACCCCTGACCGCCTTGCCCGGTGACCGCATCCGCCTTTCCACCCGCCTCAAACCGGTCGCCGCCGCCCATAATCCCGGCGGCTTCGATTACGGCCACTACCTGCTGCAACAAGGGATCTACAGCACCGGCTCCAGCTACAAAGAGGTGGAACCCGTCGACACCAACGACGCCTGGAATTGGAACCGCTACCGTCAACAGCTCTCCGACTGGATCGGTGCCCAGGTGCCAGAACGACAACGCGGGCTCATCGAAGCCTTGATGGTCGGTAAAATGGGCTTCCTGGACGAAACCCTGAACGAAGAGCTGCAAACCTCCGGCACCTACCATCTGGTGGCCATCTCTGGACTACAGGTGGGTCTGGTCGCCGGTTGGTCTTTCTATCTGATCCGCCTGCTGCTCACCGTGATTCTGCCCCTCTCCAGCCACTGGGATCTGAAACGACCCGCCGCCCTCCTGGCCTTGCTGCCCACCTTCGCCTACGCCTATCTGGCCGGTTGGTCCGTCTCCACACAACGGGCAACCGGCATGATGGCCTGCTATCTCCTTGCCCTCACCCTGGGGCGCGCCCGCCAGTTGTGGCGCATTCTGATCCTGGCCGCCATGTTGATCCTCTCCTGGCAACCGGATCAACTGTTTGCAGCCGGTTTTCAACTCTCCTTCCTCAGCGTGGCCGCCTTGATGTTTTTTATGCCCCTCCTGCAACGGCAGAGCGGTTGGCGCCTGCACCTGACCCTGCTGGTCATGACCACCATGGTCGCATCCATCGCCACCACCCCCTTGACCGCCCATTTTTTCCACCGTTTCGCCCCCTACAGCCTGCTGGCCAACCTGCCCGCCGTGCCCTGGGTCAGCTTTGTCTCCACCCCATTGGCCCTGCTGGCCATGCTGCTGCGCGAACTGCACCCGGAAAGCGCCAACCTCATCCTGCAACTGATGACCGCCTCCCTGGAGCCGTACCGCATGCTGCTCACCTGGGTCAACAGCCTGCCCGGTGCCTGGCAACGTCTGCCCGGCCCACCCGAAGTCGGCTTGTGGTTCTGGCTGGGCGGGGCCGCCTGCGCCGCACTGCTGCGACACCTGGGTTGGCGCCGCCCGGCCATCGCCCTGTTCGCCCTCTCCTGGCTGGCTCTGCTCTGGCCACGCAACACACCCCCCACCGACCGCCTGCATCTGGCCGTCCTCGACGTGGGACAGGCCCAATCCGTCCTGCTCCATACCCCAAACGGCGGTTGGTCCGCCCTGGATGTGGGCGGTTTTCTCTCGCCCCGCTTCAACCCCGGCGAAGCCTTTACCTCCACCTACCTGTGGCATCGCGGCGCCACCCGCCTGCAACGGGTGATCATCAGCCATCCGCAACTGGATCACTTTGCCGGTGCCGAACAACTCCTGCGCAATTTTCCCGTCGATGAACTATGGGTCGGTGATTTTGCCGTGGCCGAAGAGGAAAATTTGCTCTATCGCTCCCTGCTGCTGCGCGCCAAAGAACAGGGTGTGACCCTGCGCCGCCTGCACACCCCCATCCAGGCCACGGAAGGAAACACCCAGATCGCCATCCTGCCTCCTCTGCCCCGCGACAAAGCCCGCGATGACAATGACAGCTCTCTGGTGGTGGAGATCACCTACGGACAGGCGCGTTTTTTGGTTCCAGGCGATGCCACAGCGCGCACGGAAAAATGGCTGGCCTCGCAACAGGCGATTCGCCCCCTGACCCTGCTGGTCGCCCCGCACCACGGCAGCAAAAGCTCCAGTTCTCCAGCCTTTGTACAAGCCAGTCAGGCACAACATGTGGTTTTCAGTGCTGGGCGCTTCAACAGCTATCACCACCCCCACCCCACCATTGTGGAGCGCTGGCGACAAGCCGCCGCTCAGCTATGGCGTACCGATGAACAAGGGGCAATCCTGATCGAAAGCAACGGCGTACAGACGCAGATCACCACAACCGTCAAAAGTGAACCCTGGCTGAGTCGCTGGTTGCAACGGCTGTTATGAGGGCTACCTGACGGCTGGGTGACAGAGGGGATTATTGCGCGGACAACTCTTTCAAAGCGGCCAGACAGGGCAGAGCCGCCGCACCATGGGCACCGGCACAAGCGGCAATCGCCTCCTCACCACCGGCGTTGAGCTGCTCCACCACTTCGATGGCGGAACCCAGATCCTGAAGACCTTCCAACAGACATTCGCCCACCACCGGATGGTCGGTACGACAAACGCTGAAACCACTCTCACCAACCTCTACCTGAACGGCCTCGCAGAGAGTCACATTTTCTTGGGAGGAATTTTCGGCATTGGACATCGATTTTCTCCTATTGAAGATGGAGTTAAAGGCCCGACGCCATGGCTTGCACTGTGTGCCGCGACGCTGTTACCAAAAGTCGGGCCGGATTGATTCATACATTGGGTATGCTCGTTTTATAACACACTCCCCCACCAAAGGCAATCATTCTCTGCCGTTGGTACCTATATTAACAGATGGTAATAGTTTAATTTTTTGATGCAGGGGGGGTGAGGATGGGGGGATGTAACAGATTGGATACCAGTTCGACAATCTCTTCTGCGGTTTGTACAGCCTGCACAACCTCTGCACGATCTGGCTCCAAGATGTCGCCAGGGTAGCGTGTCTCTACAGCATAACCGTTCATTAAACCGAGAACGGATTCATAAACGATCAATTGCGGATAAACAGCAAGAACACAGTCAAGAAGGACAAACAGATCATGCGTTCTGGAAAAAGTGATCCCATGCAGAGTAAGCAGCCCTTTCAGTGCTTTTTCAACGGCTTGTTGTGCATGAAATGAGGGAGTATCCGTTGGTCCGTTCGGCAGAACAAGCACAGCACGGGCAGTAATCAAATCGTGCTCTGCCTTTTTTAGCCAAGCTTGTGCAAACTGGACGTTACGGGCGCTCATACAACAACACACCGGATTGCAGGGCTGTGGTGACAATATGGTTGGCCGTCCCTTGCCAATAGGCAATCTCTTCTGGGGTATATACCAAAATATCCATGGCACAAGGCGAAGGACGAAACAGCTTGCGGACAGGGAGGGCGCGTTGGTGACGTGGCAAAGCAGATGGCATGATCAACAGCAGATCCAGGTCACTCTCCGGGCGGGGAATCCCTGTCGCATACGACCCAAACAGAATGATCTTCTCTGGATTGCAACCATCGGCAATGGTCTTGGCAATCAGAGACATGAGCTCGGCAGAGATCTCCCCCTCCTTTGGCCAAGTCAACAAACACTCGGAATGGTAGCCCATACACTCCCCCTGCACGTGGATTCAATGACTGCAGGATACGTCGAAATCCCTACAACTGCAACAGGACAGAGTGTTGCCGGACACGCTTCGGGAAAGAGTGATCGAATTCGGCCTTCATGGCAGCGAGAACCTGGAAAAACGGTCCGGCTTCGGGTAACAAAGCGCGCAACTGCAGCGGTTCATGGGGAGTATACACAGTCAGGTGGTGGTTACACCCGGCCAATCCGGTGGCCAAACGCAGTGCTTCGAGTTGCATATCGGGTTCCTCCCCTAAAAGAATGCCAATCTGTTTTACCCCCCACGGGGCAGGCTCCGGCGGCCAGTGCGGGTGTGATAGTGTCACGGTCATCTGGCTGTCGCGGATCAAACGGCCCAAGGTTGCCAATCCTGCCGCCACAAAAGGGCTCCCCGCTGCCGGGGGCGGCGCCGCCAGCTTTTGGTGCATATGGGCACAGTAAACCCGCTCACCCGGCGGCCAGACAGAATAATCCTCGCCCAGCATGTGCGTTCCCGGTCCCAGACAAAACACATGCACCTGTTGTGCCCGCCAAGCCCCACTCTGCAGCAACAACTCCGCCGCAGGGCTCTCCTCCCGACTTACAATGACGGTCAAGGTGCGCACGTTCGATATCTCCACAGCCAACAAAAGAGCAGACCCCGCCCATGCAAAGCATAACGGGTGCCAAAACAAGGCCCTGCATGATTTCCACCGTGGCAACCAGTACAGGAATTTCCTTGTTGACTTCATCATACAAAAACAACAACATAACAAACAGATGCCACGCATGATGACATGGCGGCGTGCCTGGCGCTACAACAGAGTGGACAAAGAACCAACGCGAAAGAGGGTTAAAGGGCGCTCCATCCGCCAAAATCCTGGAGCGGTTGGCACGATGAGAGCGCTTGGTCGCTGGTCAAGGGGAGCGAAGGATGCAGAATATCCGTTGGCGGCAACGATTCGATAATTACCCCCATGATAACCGAGAAAGATAATGTTCACGAAAGGAGCATGCCTGTGACCATCTCTGAAGACGATCTGACCGCCATGGTCCAGAATATTGTTGCAGCCGTACAACCGGAACAGGTTGTTTTATTTGGCTCGTTGGCCCGTGGGGAGGCCACTGCAGAGTCAGACATTGACCTGTTGATCGTGGAGCAAGAAGGGTTCACAGAAAGAAGCCGTTGGCGTGAAATGCAGGTTATCCGTCAAGCCATTGCCGACTTCCGCATTGCCAAGGACATTTTGTTGTATAGCCGGGAAGAGGTAGCACGGTGGCGGAATTCGGTCAATCATGTCGTCGCTCATGCCATGCAAGAAGGGAGGTCTCTCTATGAAAGATCCTGAGCAGGCCAGCCTACTCCTGCACATGGCCGAAAAGGATGGCCGTGCCCTGCTGGCGAAACATTGCAGGGATTTCTCTTGACAATTGCGGATTGATTGTCCAAATTCGCCTGGGGTGTTGTTGCTTGCCCCGACGAGGTCAGAATCATGCGTCAGGAGATTGATCATGCCATTGGTATCGATGCGGCAACTGCTGGATCACGCTGCGGAACAAAATTACGGCATTCCCGCCTTTAATGTCAATAACATGGAGCAGGTGCGGGCCATCATGCGCGCTGCTGCCGATACGGAGAGCCCGGTGATTCTGCAGGCTTCTGCCGGGGCGCGTGATTATGCCGGGGAGCCTTTTCTGCGCCATCAAATTTTGGCGGCTCTGGAGGTTTATCCGCAGATTCCCATTGTGATGCATCAGGATCATGGCCAATCGCCTGCCGTCTGCGTGATGGCCATTCGCAGCGGTTTTACCAGTGTGATGATGGATGGTTCCCTGCGTGAGGACGGCAAGACAGCCGCCAACTATGATTACAATGTCCAGGTCACCGCGCAGGTGGTCAACATGGCGCATGCCATTGGTGTCTCGGTGGAGGGGGAACTGGGTGTGCTTGGTTCCCTGGAAAGCGGCATGGCGGGCGAGGAGGATGGCCACGGTGCGGAGGGAAAGCTGGAGCGGGATCGGCTCCTGACCGACCCGGAGGAGGCAGCCCGTTTTGTCCAGGCGACCCAGGTGGATGCTTTGGCGATTGCCATCGGCACTTCGCACGGAGCCTACAAGTTCAGCCGCAAACCGACTGGCGACATTCTGGCCATTGATCGCATCAAGGAGATTCACGCACGCATTCCCAACACCCATTTGGTCATGCATGGTTCCTCTTCGGTACCACAGGATCTGTTGGGCATCATCAACGCATTTGGTGGCGCCATTCCAGAGACCTATGGTGTGCCGGTAGAGGAAATTTGCACTGGCATCCGTTACGGGGTGCGCAAGATCAATATTGATACTGATTTGCGCTTGGCCATGACGGCTGCCATCCGGCAGCATTTTGCCAAGAACGCGAAAAATTTTGATCCCCGCAAATATCTGCGCCCTGCCGAGGATGCAGCCTATCGCATTTGCAAGGAGCGTTTCGAGCAGTTTGGCACGGCTGGCAAGGCAGGGCTGGTCCGACCGATTCCGCTGGAGGAGATGGCGCGGCGTTATGCCTCTGGTCAGTTGATTCCGCAGGTTCAATCGTGAAAGCACTCTGTCATTTCCTTTCCGCCCGGACTGGGCGGCGTGCCAGCGGGTTTGTTCTGGGCGTTATCGGTCTGCTGTTGGGTTTGCTGACCCCTGCGTTGGCCCAGGCTATTGGCGACCATTCGAACCCTTGTGTGGTGGCCAGGGAGATGGCGATCAAGGGCATTGCCATCTATGAACGGGATGTTGACCAGGGTATTGCTGCCTTGAACAGTGCTGTTTCTCTCTGTTCCACGGATCCGGGCATCTCATTCAACCTGGGCCTTGCCTATTACATGAGCGGCAATGCGGAGCGGGCTGAGGCGGTTTGGGATACGCTTTACATCATGCCTTCCGCCTCGGAAGCGAGCAACCGGGAAAAGGCGGTGGCCAATCTGGCTTGGTTAAAGTTTGAGCTTGGCAAGGACAAGGAGTCGTTGCAGATTGCCAATGAGGCGTTGCAGCTGTTTCCTGGCAACTGGTCGTTGGCGCACTCCAAGTTGTATGCGCTGTTTCGTTTGGGGCGTTATTTGGAGGCGTATGACTGGCTGACCCGTGCGGGTTTTAGCGGTGTGCGGGCCACGCAGTGGCAAAATCAGGCTGCTGAGTATGTGGTGGAGACTTTGTGGCGCAAGTTTCGCGAGTGTTTAAGCCCCAAGAAGGGCAAGCCGTGCGAGCATGACGGGCAGTTGCCTGCTGTGCGTCAGGCCATTAATTTGCTGATCAAGGAGTATCCCAGCGATACGCATTTTATTGAGGCCAAGGATCGCCTGCTTTCTGCTTATTTGGACAAGGAGGCCGACCAGCCTTATCCCATCGATTTGCCGCACGAGACCTGGAAAAAAAGTGGCGTCATGGATGATCATTCGCCTTTGTTGGATGACCATATTCAGGCGTTGCCACCGATTGCCTCTTGGGAAAAGCGGGATGATGCCTATGCGGTTATTGTTGGGGTGAATCGTTATCAGTATTTACGGGCCCGCCATTTTGCTGATCGGGATGCCCGCCATCTGCAGCGCATGTTGGTGCAGCGGGGGATTTTCAAGAACGATGTGGAGCATGTGCGCTTGCGGGTTGACCAGGAGGCCAATCTGAGCACCATTCGGGATGATTTGCGTTGGCTGGTGCGGCAGGGGCAGTTGAATCCTGGGGCTGTTTTGCTGTTTTATTTTGCCGGGTGGGGTACGCCGCAGGGGATTGACGGCACGTTTGGGGATGCGCTTTTGTTGCCTGCTGAGAGCCATCCAGATGCCATCAGTCCGCAAGCGGCGATTTCGCTTTCTGCGCTGCAGGAGTCGCTTAACACCATCAAGGGGGCCCAGGTTGCGGTGGTGTTGGACAGTTGCTTTAACGATCATCCCGATTGTTCGGTTCAGGTTCGTGCGGGGGCTGGTGCTGGGGAGAGATCTATTTCTCCACCGGGATTGGCGGCGACGGGTGAATTTTTTCAGGGGCGGGCGGCGTGGTTGGTTTCTTCGTTACACAAGCAGTCTGGTCTGCATGGTCCTGGACGGCAGGGTCATTTGACCTATTTTCTGCTCAAGGGGTTGTTGGGCGAGGCCGAAGGTGTGGGGGCGTCTGCCGATGGTTGGGTAGACTTGGCTGAGTTGCAGATTTATTTGCAAAAGCAGATGCCTGATTCTGATTTATTCTTGTCTAAACCGCTCAAGATGCGTTTGACCAAAAGCAAAGGAGAGAGATAGGTGTTCTGCCTGGGAAGCACATCTGTTGCGCCTATGCGCCATACGGTCGGACGGTTCAGCCGATTCGTTTTGCTGTTGTTGGCTTTGTTTGCCTGGACGTTTCCGGCGCAGGCTTTCGTGATCAAGGAGTGGGATGAACTTGCCACCTCTGTCAACGCTCTTTTGGCCCCGATGGATATTCAGGCGGGCAAGCCTTGGCGCGAGCCTTTGAGTGGTATTGCGTTTGTTTGGGTTCCTGGTGGATGTTTCAAGATGGGGTCGCCTCCCAATGCGGAGGGGCGGGATGCGGATGAGGAACCGTTGCACACGGTTTGTTTGTCGGGTTTCTGGATGGGGGAGCGTGAGGTGACCCAGCAGCAGTGGCAGCGGGTCATGTTACACAATCCTGCGCAACTGCATCATGAGGTGATTGGGCAGAAGGATGAGGCCTTCCCGATTGAGGGGGTTTCGCGGATGGATATTGAGGAGTTATTGAGCAAGTTGAATGCGCATTTGCAGGGGATGGTGACGCTTTCTTTGCCCAGTGAGGCGCAGTGGGAGTATGCTTGTCGTAATGGTGGGGAGAAGGTTGTGTTGCCTGGTTATGCGCAGGCAGATCAACTGGCTTGGTATCGCAACAACAGCAGCAACGTTACGCAGATGACTGGTAGTCGTTCTCCCAACCGTTTGGGGCTGTATGACATGAGCGGGAATGTTTGGGAGTGGGTACGCGATAGTTATGATCAGAATGCTTATGGCCAGCATGAGAGCAACGATCCGCTGATCCGCACGGATTCGCCTTTTTCGGTGATTCGGGGTGGTGGTTGGAAGGATGGTCCGGATGCGTTGCGTTGTGCCAATCGGGGTTTTGAGCGTTACACCAGCAAGCGGTCTGATTTGGGGTTGCGGTTGGTGGCGACGGTTGATGTCAAGCCGGTGGAGACTGGTACAGGGACCAAGCGGGTTACGCGTCAGAAGATGCCGTTTTGAGGTTCTGGGTTGCTGAGGGTCTGATCCTTTTATTTTCTCATCTTTTTAATCATTGCGGGGTCCAGGGGCGATCATCGCCCCTGGCGGGTGCAGGGCGGAGCCATGCTTGAGATGGCGCGCTTTTCACGAAGCAGATTTGGTACAGAAAATCTGCGCAGCGCGCCCAAATTTGTGCCCCGCAGGGGCACTCTTTGGGAGGGCGGAGCCCGACTTTTAACCGCGAGGTACTGAGTCACCTGCGAAGGGGAAAACCCATTGGGGGGATGTGCGTATTGGCGCAGAAAAGCGCGCCAATACGCACATCTTGCGTCAATTAGGCGCGCTGCGCCGATGCAAAAAACGCATCGGCTTATCGTGAAAAGCGCGCCACAGTCAAAAGACAAGATCAAAAGACAAAGTCAAAAGATAAGATCAAAAGATTAAAGGCAAAATTCCCAGGGCTCTGCCCTGGACCCGCCAGGGAGCTCGGCTCCCTGGACCCGCAATTGCTCTACATCCTCTTGGCACACGAGCATCCCAATGAAAATCTGCCGCCAGTTCAAATTTGAAGCCGCACACCGTCTCGCATATCACGATGGACGCTGTCACCGCATGCACGGACACTCCTACCGCTTGGAACTGATTTTCCAGGGACCAGTACAGGACGTACACCCCAGCAACCCACAATCAGGGTTTGTGGTCGATTTCGGTCGCCTGGAACAGATCATCACAGAAGAGCTAATCGACCGCCACCTGGACCACTACGTCCTGGAGGAGAGCATACCGGAACTCCCCTATAGCTCGGCAGAGTTTCTCGCCGCATGGATCGTCTCCTGGTGCATGCGTCACCTGGAGGGACGCGCCGAAATGGGTGCCTTGCACGTCACCTCGGCCCGTTTGTGGGAAACAGTACACGCCTGGGCCGAAGCCGACCGTACCGACGCCACGGCACTATTCCCCCCCAGCGAAACCGCTCTTTGTTGACCCACCAAAACGTGACAATGCCCGCACCGATAAGCTACCCATTGTGTGATCTCTTTGCCAGCGTCCAAGGCGAAGCAACCTGGAGCGGTCGCGCCATGCTGTTCATCCGTTTTCATGGCTGCCCCCTCTCCTGCCCCTGGTGCGACGAACCGCTGCACCGTGATCCAGCAGCACGGCGGGATTGGCAGGCGGAAGAGTTGCTGGCAGCACTGCGCCAACTGGACCCCCATCTGCCCTTCATCCTGCTGACCGGCGGCGAACCCCTGGCAGTGCCCGGCCTAGCAGAGTTGGTGAATTTTCTGAAAGCACAAGGCTACTGGCTGGCCATGGAAAGCTCCGGGGTGGGAGGCACCATCCCGGAAGGGATCGATTGGCTTACCCTGTCACCCAAAACAGCGCTGACAGAGGAGATCTACCAGCGGGCCAACGAGATCAAATACGTGATCGATACCCCCCCAACAGCACGGCGCAGCCGCGAAATCATGCAACGCGCCCAACAACACGGCAATGTCTGGGTCCAACCCAGAGCAGACGGACAACGCGATGCAGCCGGACGAGAGATCATCCCTCCCCAAGCCTTGGCAGGCTGTCTGCAACTGATTCGCCAGTCGGCAGGCACCATTCGCCTGTCGCTGCAGACCCATAAATGGGCACAACTGCCGTGAATGCCACAGTGCCACCCGTCCTGCTGATCACCGACCCCAGCCTCGGCCCCCTTCTGCCAGAACGGGTTGCCGCCGCACTCGCAGGCGGTGTACGCCATCTGCTGGTACGCCACAAAGACGCCAACGCCAACACGCTGCTGACCCTGGCGCAAACACTGCAACCAATCACCCAACAACATGGCGCGGTTCTGCTGATCCATGACCGTCTGGATATTGCCCTGGCCCTGCAGGCCGCAGGGATCCATCTGCCCGAAAATGGCCTGCCCACCCGCGTGGCACGTCGCCTGCTGCCACACGGCATCATCGGACGCTCCTGCCACTCGGTCGCCCACGCCCAACAGGCACTGCAAGAAGGCGCCGACTACGTCACCCTCTCACCAGTATTTGCCACCCGCTCCCATCCCCAGGCCAAACCATTGGGATTGGAACAGTTTCGCCTCTGGAGAGAGCAGATCAACGGCCCAGTGCTGGCCCTGGGTGGCGTCACGCCCGCCAACGCCCCATTGCTGCGCCAGGCCGGTGCCGACGGGGTGGCCCTGATGCGTGGTCTGCTCGAAGAAGAGAGACCTGAAACAGCCGCATATGCGTTAATCTGTAAAATTTCCCATGGGTTGGCGGAACACGGTTGATTCCTGGGCAAAGTTCTTTACAATGGGCGGGTTGATCCTTGTTAAAAAATCGGCCCCCACGACAGGCCGACATGTGCTGCGGGAGGTCGGGTGAATATGCCATTACGCCCTAAATTGATTGCGCTTTTTTTATTGACTACCCTGGTAACCCTGCTCTTGACCGGCTGGATGATGACCCGTTGGCTGGGCGAAACCAGCAACGAAGCGGCCCGCAGTCGGGCCAGCACCATCCTGGAAATTAAAAAGAATCGTATGGAGCAACATGTCGCCCGCTACCGCAGCGATATGGCGCTGATGGCCAATGCAGCACAAACGCTCTACAACCAACCCGTGGCACAGCAACCGTCGCAACGCCTGGAGAATGTGCGTGATCTCTACGCCAGCACCGTGCAACGACAACTGCAAGAGTGGCTGCAAGAGGTGGAACGTCTGGCCGCCAACGAAGCAACAGCCAAACAGTTGGCCGCCATCGACTGGGTCTTTCGCGATGGCGGCGAAAAATTGACCAGCGAACGCTGGCCAGTCCTGGCCGCCACCATGACCCCCAGCCTCAACCGCATGCGGGACAAACTAGGGTTCGATAATCTTTATCTGGTCTCGGTATTGGGCAGTGTGGTATTAAGCGCGCAACAGGATGCGCTGCTGGGCAAAAATATTTTACGCGCCCCGCTCAAGGACATTGGTATCGGCAAGTTGACCCCAGAGGGGATCGGTCGGGGTGCCATGACCGGTTTTGCTCTGTTCCCACCGCTGGACAATCAGGCGGTGGGCTGGCTGGCAGCCCCGATTCGCAAGGATGCGGCCTCGGATGGCAAGGTAATCGGCATGCTGGTCGCCCGCATCAGCCCAAGCGCTCTGGCCCGTCTGCGCCCCCCGTTGGAGGAGGGCGAAAAAAATGTGCGCCTCTATCTGGTGGGACCGGACCGTTTGCGTTATGTCGAGGCGGGTGCGAGCGGTACAGCCGCGCGCAAGACGGAGAGCATGGCCACACCAGCGGTGTTGGCGGCCTTGTCGGGTAACAAAGGATCGGGTAACGGCAGAGGGAGCGCAGGTCAGGCGGTCTTCAGCGCCTGGAGCCCGTTGCAGTTGTTGCCGCCCCCCCAGGGACCGGATCTGGCCTGGGCGGTGGTGGCGGAGCAGCCCGTCAGTCAGGCGCTTTCGATGGATCCCAAGCAGGGGGTGCCGTTCTACAAGCAGCAGATGGAACAAGGCGGCTATTATGATCTGTTCCTGGTGCAACCGGATGGGGAGATCTTTTTTTCGGTCGCCAAACAGGCCGATTTTGCCACCAATCTGCTGACCGGTCCCTATGCCCAGACCAATCTGGGACGCTTGGTGCAGCAGGTATTGGCCAAACCGGACTTTGCCATGACCGATTATGAACCCTATCCACCCAGCAACAATGAACCCGCCGCCTTCATGGCGCAGGCGATCCAACAAGATGGCGCCACCAAGGTTGTGGCGGCGGTGCAACTGCCCATGGAGCTGTTAACCAACCTGATGCAACACCGGGATGGTCTGGAAAGCGATGGCGACGCCTATCTGGTGGGACCGGATCTGCGCATGCGCTCCGACTCGATCCGGGATCCGCAAAACCATGCGGTGGTGGCCTCTTTTGCCGGTACGGTGGCGGCCAATGGCGCCCAGAACGAGGCGGTACAGGCGGCCTTGGCAGGGCAAAGCGGCGTGATGGTTGGCCAAAGTTGGGCGGGAACAGCCGTCTACAGAGCCTATGCGCCCCTGTCGTTGGGCAATGGAATCACCTGGGCAATGATCAGCGAAACCCCCATGCTGCAGGGAGGATTGCCTGTGCAGCGTCTGCCACTATCGATCTGGTTGGCGGCAGGCTTGGCCCTGCTGCTGGCCGTGCTGCTGGGCTGGTGGAGTTCGGGCCTGTTGCGCACGGGCTTGTTGGTCAATGTGGAGGCGCTGCAGTGGTTGCGCAAGGGGAAACAACCGGTGGAACTGTTGCCGGAAAGCAAAAACGAACTGGGATCCCTCTCGCGGGAGGTGCGCTTGCTCGCGGAACGCTGGCAACAGACCGGGCACCGCCTGCGCGAGTCAAGCCTGCAAATCGCGCGTCTGGGCCACGACATGGCGCATATGGTGCAACATGCCCAAAAAGAGCCGCAACGAGACACGTTGCAAGAGGATCTGGAACATCATGATGGCATGGCGCGGGAGATGGCAGCACGCATCCAGCAACATCTGAAACAGATTCAAAGCATGGAACAGATCGTGACCCGCCTCAACCACACGGCACAGCAAGGTAAAGGCACCTTGGAACAGGCGGTGCAGGCAGCCAGCGAGGTGGCGGAAAAAGCCGCACAGTTTGCGGACACCGCGCAACAGACCAATCAATTGTCGATGAAAGCAACCTTTGAGGCAGGCGGCAACGGCGACGGCAAGAGCAGCAAGAAGAGTGGTGCGGCGGTGCTGGAAATTCGCAAACTCTCGGAACGGGGCCGCATCATGGCCGACGAAATTGCTGAACTATCCATGGGCACCCGCTATTTGGTTGAAAACGGTCAGGCGATCCTCAACACCTTGCTGGCTACATTGCAGGAGTCAGCGGCCTTGTTGCAGGGCATGGTGTTGGCGGACACCTCCCAGCATGGTCAACTGACCCAGGTGCACGGTGTCACCCAGGCACTGAAGGGACGGATGCAGCAGCAGGGGTTGTTGTTGCAACAGATGATGCCCATGGCGCACTCTTTGGGACAGCAGGTGCAGTTGCTGCAACAGGATTTGGACCGTTTTGGCGGTGCTGTGACCAATCAGGGCACAGAAGAGGAGGCGGCTGCCGAGGAGCATGCCCTGCCCAGCGATGAGGAGTATCTGAGCAAATCCTGATCACCCCTGGGGACGGACCCGCTCCCAGGAACGCACCCCCCCCTCCACCAGATAAAACAGGGGATGTGGCAGGGGTTGGGATACGGGCAGCACCAAAGCGTGCTGTTGCGGTGCGCGCTGGCTCAATTTCAGCAACAGGTGTTGCCATTCGTACAGCAGTTGACCGCTGGTCTCGGCGATGGTTGGGGCTGGCCCTGCCGGGGCAATGCGACTGGCATCAAAGCGGTAGCCACGCCGCATGGCCTCCTGATGAATGCCCTGCAGATAGGCGGCGATGGCCGCCAAGGGGTCCGCCTGTTCGCGAAAACGCAGCAGTTGGGGATGATGCCGATAGCCTTTGCTCTGCCCCGCGAGCACCTTTTGCGCCAGCAACGTCTCCCGCCAGAGAGCCACCAGCCCCTGACTGTCCAGATAATGGGGGTGCAAAGTCCATATACGCATTGTTCGTCCCTGTGTTTGAGTCACCTTGGAACATCCGGCACAGCACAGGCCGGATGCTGGCTTCACGACGCCTTCCCCTCTCCTTCGTAGCGGGTACGATACGCCTGATCTGGATGGTTTGGCCGATCTGGATACAAAGCTTCCAACTGGCCGGATTTGACCAGTTCGCGGAGAAAATTGGGACGCACATAGTCTGGTGCGCGGCCCAGTAAACCGCTTAAGGTACGCAAAGAAAGGTAGCGCCTGCGACACACGGCTAAAATCACCAAATGAACCGCATCTTTGCTGACTTTGCCACGCGTTCGGATACTCGCCGCCTGATCCAAAAGCTCCTTGGGTAGATCCTCCACACCCAACAAGAGAGCTTCGGATTCTGCGCTCAAACCTTCGGACCCTGCGCTCAAACCTTCGGACCTCCCGACCAAACCTTCGGACCTCCCGGCCAAACCTTCGGACCTCCCGGCCAAACCTTCGGACCTCCCGGCCAAACCTTCGGACCTCCCGGCCAAACCTTCGGACCTCCCGGCCAAACCTTCGGACCTCCCGGCCAAACCTTCGGACCTCCCGGCCAAACCTTCGGACCTCCCGGCCAAACCTTCGGACCCTTCACCCACAAACTCTTCGGACACTGTTGCCATGGGAAGCGCATACCAAGTCCAGCGCTGCTTGCCGTGCGACTCCAGGTAGCCTGCCCGGACGAGACCACGTAACATCTCCGTCAGATCATTGGGATGACACTCCGTCAACTCCTGCAGACGACTGTTGGACACCCTCCCCTCCAAAAAGGCGGTGGCCAGTGCCAAACGGCCCTCTTGAGTCAAGGCAGCCAGTTGTCCTGGGAAACGCTGCTCCAAAGCCTCACCCACCTCAACAGGTAACAGGCTCAACGTGTTTAGGGTAAGACAGGTCTCGTAGAGTTCGTAATCTTCCTCCAGCAAAGGAACACGCCAGTGCTGCTCGTGCCATGCCTGCACAATGCGTGGAAAACCGGAACCGGCTTTTTCGCCCACACCAATCATCTGGAACATCCGCTGAATGGCTGGATTGCGACAGTCGCTGCGCCCACCGCGACGCACCTGTTCTTTGGGGATGCGCAAGGTACCTGGGTTGACAAACTCGAAACGATGTGGAGCCCGACGTACCCGAATTCCACCACGGGCGGTATGATCGGCATGAATCAGGGCATTGACCAAAGCCTCACGCAGCGCCTCGTGCTGGGGCGTATCATCGCGACGCAGCAGATCTTGTCCCAATTGGAAAGGAATTCGCACGCCATCGCGCAATCTGGGCACCACCTTGCGAAAAAATTCAAACAGATTGCCAGGCCAAGTTCCGTCCAGGGTAATGCGATCAATCCAACGCAACTCGGACGGATCGTTCGCTTCAGGAAGGTGTTGATAATCAAGATGGTAATCGGGTATGCGATCGAGAATGCTCCGCTGTTTGCCGAACATCAGCAATCCGGCCAGGGTCAGTCCTTCGCGCCCGGAAGTGCGCTCCTGCGTCCAACCACCCAGTTGCCGCAACATCTCCCGGTCATCTCCCGCCAGAAAGGGATGACCGGGAAATTGGGTGCGAAACAGGTTGCGAAAGGCCACCAGGCTGTCTGCTTCCAGGTCGGAGAGATCATAGCCTGCCAGAATTTCGCCATCACGGGGTGACTCTTCCGCTTCGGCCAAAAAGCGCCGCACGGCCTCATCGCTGGCACGGTGGTCTCCGTCGTGACGACGAACGAAGGTTCCCTTGAGAGGGTTACCATTCAGAAAGATGGGACGCTGGCGCCGTTCAGCGCGTGGCACACGGATCATGAAAAGGGAATTTCCCGCGACCTCGACCTGCTCCACGTCCTGCCGTCGCAGCAGATTGCGGCTTACCTTGTCTGGATCGTTGATCTGGTTCCAAAAATTCTGTTCGATTCGTTCAATATCAGGAATGCCAATGGGTTGGAGTTGTCCGTTACGCCTTTCGCGCACACCCAGCAGAATAATTCCGCCTTCGGTGTTGGCCATGGCGCTGTAGGTTTCCCACACACTGGCTGGCAGATGACCGCGGCCATCCCGCCCCGTAGCGGATTTGGCCTCACAGTCCCAGCTTTCACGCAGGAGGTCAAAATCAATCTCCAAAGAATTGGCCATGACTCACCATTTGTCGACAGAACCGATTGGCACGTTATCTCCTGTGCCCACGCCCCGATGATCCTCTACGCTGCCATTGCCACCCTTTACAACTGCAGCAACTCTTTTTCCAGAGCGCTCTTGCCGCCTGCCACCTCTTGGCGCAGTTGTTCCAATTGCCCATGCAGCGCCTCGATGCGATTTTCCAAACCATCCATTTTTTCCAGCATACGGGCATGGAAATGGCTTTCGTTGGGTACCGTATGCAAATTATCCCGGACCCGAACCTGCTCCTGTTCCAGGCGCTGCAACTCCTCCTCCTGCTCTTTGATGCGACTTTCCAAGGCCGCCAAAACACGGCGTTTGCTCAATACGCCCTCCAGGGCCTTGCGCACCGAGGGCTCCATCCCCTCCTCGTCCATCCACAGACCGAGCACCGACTCTGTAGCGCTGAGCAGCGCGACATGTTGCCCTTGCACCCGCTCCTCCACCACCTCCAGGCTCTGTTGTCCGCCTGCGGCAACGGTCAGCGGAATGCGCCACTGCCGACTTGTTTCCCGCACCGTACCGGGCGCCACCATCTGCCAACCGTTCTCACGGGCCTGCACCACCACCACCTGCCGACTCTCCTTGCCGCGATTGCGCACGCTGTAACGCTGGGTGCGTTTCTCCCGGTGCGAGACCTCCAGAACACCCTTGACCACCTTGACCGACTCCAGGCGTTTTTGCAGCGGTACGCCATGTTTGACCACCTCGACGTCCAAATCCAGGGCATACGATAACAGTTGATCCGCTCCCAGGGGCAGATGGTCAAAGCGGGCCTCGCCGGCATACAAATCGCCGTCGTAGAGAGCCACTGGCCCTGGCGAGATGGCTCCGCCGGTGCCGTTGCTCACCTTCAGGGCGCGCATGCTGCGCCCGCCACCGGCCAACGTGCTATCGAACAGGGTCAACCGTTCCACCTCCACCGCTGCGTTGACAATCGGCAACATCGCCCCCTGACCGCGATCCAGATTGACGCCTTCCACTTTAAACACAAACGTCTCCCCTGCCTGTTCGCCACTGGCCAGGATGGCCTCTGGAGCTGGATCGGGCAGAGAGGTTTCCCACGGGCTCTCTGGGGCAAACGCTTGCGACTCCATCTCTTCGCGCAGGGACTTGGCCATTTCCTGGCGCGCGCCCATTTTGCCGGCGGCCATGGGGGCCACGGAACGCACCAACTGCCGTTCGGCCTGGGCACGATTGTGTTGTTCCAGATCCCGTTCGGCGGCGCCTCTTAGCCGCAACGGATCGACAATACGCTGTCGGGGACGATACCAGGGTTTGGAAAGCTCCTCGATAAAGGAGATGGGCCGCCCGGAGGCCAGCGTCAGGCGCACATCGTGCCAATCCTGCCCGCTCTGGTTTTCCACCACCGCCCAGCCCTGCAGGCGCGCCTTGTTGCTTTTGCTCTCCACGGCGGGCATGCTCAAGCGCCAAGCGCTCTTCCAGACGGGGCTTTCCATGACATAGCCCAGGCGAATGCGTCGCGCGCCCGCACCCGGTATGGGAATGACCACTTCGCGCCGTTCCCGTCCTCGATTGCCGTCCAGCAACTCCAGTGCCCGCGCCAAATCGTGACGCACCCGTTCGTCCACTATCTGCAACCCGCGTATATCGCGCCAAGGCAGGCTGCGCAGGCTGCCTTCATCGCTGGCCAGGTTAATCACCCAATCGTTGGCCCAGCCTTCACCTTTCCCCTCCAGAGCCACTGGGCGCTGTTCTGCACTGCTTAAGCGCCCCTGCAACTGTTCGCCATGAAAGGTGATGGCCACGCGTGCTCCACGCAGGCGGGTCAGCAGCTCACCCATGCCTGGATTATCGGACAGATCCACCTGCAACCCGGCCAGCAACCGTTCCAGCGGCTCCCGCGATGGATAGATGGCCTGCAAGGCGGAGCCCCCATCCACATCTTCCACCACCAACGACTTGAGCAGATCATCGATCTGTTCATCCTTGAACGACAAGCGCACCTCACCTGGTGCAGATACCGCACCGGCATGTTGAAAATAGCCCACCCCGGAGGCAAACAGGGCCACTGCGCGCATGGGCACCTCGGCCCCAGCGGTATTGGCTGCCAGCCATAAAAGGGATGCGCCCCATAAGACATGCCGTTTTTTCATCTGGATCTCCTGTGCCTGTTGTTACGCCGAACCAATGCATTATGGCAAATTTTCTGGGCGGAGAGAAGTGGCGTGAAGGCTTGAATTGCATCTGGACCACGCGTTATGATCGAGGCAGGAATGGCATTTTGGCACTATCGGGCAAGAGAGAAGCGTATGATGGATCCCTGCAGCCGCCTGTTTTTGTATTGCCGGGCCGGATTTGAAAAAGAGACCCTGGCAGAGGCTCTGCTCAAGGCCAACGAAGTCGGGATCGGCGGTGTGGGTAGCGCTCTGGAGCGCAGCGGTTATGTGCTGTTGCAACCGGATGATCCGGCCCAGGCTGGGGAGTTGGGTCAGGTATTACGTGTGCAGGATTTGACCTTTGCCCGCCATCTGTTGGCCTGCGACGGCCATAACGATCCTCTGCCCACCCGTGACCGCATCACGCCTTTGCTGCAGCGTTTGGCTCTCCTGAGTCAGAGTGTTGGTCCTTTTTCCGGGTTGTGGCTTGGTTATCCCGATTCGGAAGCGGGCAAGGTGTTGGCGCCTCTCTGTCGTGCTCTGCAGGGTCGGCTCAACGAATCGCTGCAGAAGCATGGTCATTTGAGCAACGATCCGCACCGTCCACGGGCTGAAATCGTCTTTTTGAGTGGAACAGAGGCCCTGACTGGGCTCTCTTGGCCGGGTAACGGTGCCCAGTGGCCCATGGGTATTCCCCGTCTGCGTCTGCCCGATGCGGCACCCAGTCGAGCGGCCTTGAAACTGGAAGAGGCTTTTTGGCAACTGCTCAGTGCCAGCGAGCGACAACAGCGGCTTGGCCCCGGTCAGACAGCCGTTGATCTGGGTGCGGCTCCCGGTGGTTGGACGCAGGTTTTGTTGCAATTGGGCATGTCGGTCATTGCAGTTGACCGGGCCAATTTATCGCCTTCTCTGCAAGATTCGGCACGCCTGCGGCATCTGCGCGAGGATGGTTTTCATTTTCGCCCCGTGCAACCGGTGGATTGGCTTTTGTGTGATATGGTAGAACAACCGCGTCGTATTGCCGAGTTGGTCAGTCGTTGGGCGCAAGCTGGTTGGTGTCGTGCTGCCCTTTTCAATCTGAAACTGCCCATGAAAAAGCGGTTTGAGGCGTTGTTGCAGTGTCGCCAGGTGTTGTTGGCTCCTTTGTTGCAAGCTGGTTTGCGTTGTCAATTGCGATTGCGGCATTTGTACCATGATCGGGAAGAGGTGACCGGTGTGTTGTTGCTGGACCGTTCTGCTGCAAAAGCGCGTGCCACACAGCGGGGCCATCGTGACCGCGTGCGAGGATAAACACATAAATTTATTGCGGGGTCCAGGGGCGATCATCTATTACTGCGGGGTCCAGGGGCGATCATCTATTATTGCGGGGTCCAGGGGCGATCATCGCCCCTGGCCGGGTGCAGGGGCAGAGCCCCTGCTTGTAATGGCGCGCTTTTAACGAAGCAGATTTGCGCAGCAAATCTGCGCAGCGCGCCCAAATCTGTGCCCCGCAGGGGCACTCTTTGGGAGGGCGGACGCCCGACTTTTAACCGCGCGGTACAGATTCACCGACGGGGAAAACCCATTGGGAGGGTGTTCGGATTGGCGCATAAAAACGCGCCAATCCGAACACCTTGCGTCAATTAGGCGCGCTGCGCCGACGCAAAAACCGCGTCGGCTTACTGTGAAAAGCGCGCCAAAGGCAAAAGATAAAAGATTAAAAGATTAAAAGATTAAAAGATTAAAAGATTAAAAGATTAAAATCCCAGGGCTTCGCCCTGGACCCACCAGGGAGCCAGCTCCCTGGACCCGCAATTGTTTTATTTTAGGAGAACGCTCAGTCCCGTGGATCCCTTGACTCACGCCCTACTCGGTGGCGCCACCGCATCCGCCTTGCAACCCGCCAAACACAGCCGCATCGCCCTCCTGGCCGGAGGAGTGGCCGCCACTTTGGCCGATCTCGATATCCTGATTCAATCGGCCCAGGATCCCCTGCTGCAACTGGAATACCACCGCCAATTCAGCCACGCACTCGTTTTCACCCCGATAGGCGCCCTGCTGGCTACCCTCCTGCTCTGGCCATGGCTGCGCCACCACATCACTTTTCGACAGGGATGGTACATCACCAGCTTGGGCTACCTCACCGCCGGACTCCTGGACGCCTGCACCAGCTACGGCACACAACTACTCTGGCCCTTCACCACAACCCGCTTCGCCTGGAGCATCATCCCAGTGGTTGAACCGGTTACTACCCTCTGGCTGCTCTGGAACCTGCAACGAGCCTACCGACAACAGACCCCTTACTGGTCACGACTGGCCCTGCTGGGCCTCGCCTGCTGGTTCTCCCTGGCCATTCTGCAACAACATCGCGCCAGCCAACTGCTGCAAACCACAACACAAGGCCACACCATCCAGGATCTGCAGGTCAAACCCACCATGATGAATCTCATCCTCTGGCGTGGGGTCTATAAATATGATGGCCAAATGTACAGCGTCGCCCTGCGCCCGGCTCTGTTCAATGGTACCCCTACCCTCTACCCCGGCGAACAACGCCCCCTGGTACAAACCTACCCAAACATCCCCGAAAACTCCATCCTTGCCCAGGATATACAACGCTTCGCTACCCTGTCAGAACACTACGTGGTCTGGCACCCACAACGCCCAAACTGGCTCGGTGATGGCCGCTACGCCCTGCTGCCCACCCGTATCGCCCCACTCTGGGGCATCACCATCAATCCGCAACAGGCCGATCAACACGCCCCGTTCGACGAGTTCCGCGATCTCACCCCCCAGACCGGAAAACTTTTTCTACACATGTTGCTCGGACAACCCCTTTAAACCGTGCTAAATCTAGACAAAGGAACACAAAAAACAATCTCTCCCCCTCACCATGACCAAAACGGGAAGCGATGACTGAATCACATTTACATAAAGTTGGATTATATCTACAATCGTGGCGTATGATGGGCTCAACTGGGATGTATGGCAAATATTGACCTGACGGGGCAGCGTTGTGCCTAGGTATCCGTGCCAAACATGTCAAAAGTTCCCAACCATCGCGGCATTTTTCGCTCACAAACCGACTGAATTTTTAAAGAACACATGAAAATCATTATAATAGGTTCCGGAGTGGTCGGAACATCTTTGGCCAAGAAATTATCCGCAGACGGCCACCATGTGGTGGTGATCGCCCAAGAAGCTGCCGTCGTCAAACAGGTACAAGAGAGTATGGATGTCCAGGTGATGCAGGGCGATGCCGCCGATGGCAGTCTGCTGCAAAGTGCCGGACTCATGGAAGCAGAGTTGATTCTCGCCGTCACCGACTCTGATGAGAACAATATCATCACCACCTTGATGGCCCAAACCTATAACCCAAATGCCAAAATCATTGCACGGGTACGCAAAAAGCAGTTTCTTGACAACCCGGTCATTGCCAAAGGGTTGACCCTGGGAGGCGCCATGCTGTTCAGCCCAGAACATGCGGCTGTGGAGATGGTTTTGGATCTGTTGCAGGTGGATCATGCCTTTGAGGTGGTACCGTTCAAACTGGGTATGGTGCGCATTGCCGGTTTTCACCTGGGGCAGGACAGTCCCCTCCTGGGACGTCCCCTGCAGGAGTGCGATTTGGCCAAATACAGCACCCTGGTGGTGGCAGTGGATCAGGGAGGGGAGGTGGTCATTCCTTCCGGGCGCACCGTTTTGCAGGCTGCTGACCGTGTCATGCTCACCACAGAGTCACCGAACGGTTTTGCCCAGATTCTCCCCTTGCTGGGCCGCCCCCCGGTGCAACACCGCAAGATTGTCATCGCCGGTGGGGGGTGGAAAGGGGAACAAATTGCCAGGGAGATCGAAAAACGGGGCATTCCAGTGGTGATCCTGGAAAAATCTCTGAGCCGCTGCCAGGAATTGGCCGAAAGCCTGGACAACGTGGATGTGATCCATTGCGATGCCACCGATCCGGCTACCATCCGCCATATGGCCAAACGGGCCTCCACCCTGATCGGCATGACCGGGCAACAGGAGGTGAACCTGGTGCTCTGCCTGCTGGCCCGGCAAGGAGGGGCTGGCCGCACCATCGCCCTGATGGACAACGAAGCCTACCTTACCCTGGCCCCGACCCTGGGCATCGATGCAGTGGTCAGCCCAAAACTGGCCGCTGTCAGCAAAATTATGCGTTTCTTGAGCCACAGCAAGGTCATCGATGCGGCAACCGCCTTCAATGGACAACTGGACGCCATTTTCGTGGAGGTGCAGGCCCGCTCCCGACTGCTCGCCTCCCCACTCAAATCACTGGGCCTGCCAAAAGCCCTGATCGTGGCAGCAGTAGTGCGCGACGAAAAAATGATCGTCCCCAAAGGAGATTTCAACTTTATTTATGGCGACAAGGCCCTGATCATCACTGCTGCCGGCCATCTCCATAAACTGGATCTCTATCTGGGGGCCGCATGAATATTTTGTTCGACCTGCGCATGCTCAGCCTGCTGATCGGTCTGGTGGGGGGGTTTCAGATTTTCCCAGTACTGCTGGCCTTGGGTATGGATGAAGATCCATCCCCACTGTTACACTCGATTGCCATGGCCATAACCACCACCTTGCTGGGCCTCCTATTCACCCGCAAGGCCAAAAGTGAAATGTCACCCAGGGATGGTTTTTTGGTGACCAGCCTGGGCTGGTTTTTGGCCGCCTTTTTTGGTGGACTTCCCTACTATCTGCAGGGCGGTCTGGATCTGCCCTCCGCCTTTTTTGAGGCAGCGTCCGGCTTTACCACCACCGGTTCCAGCACCATGACCGATATTGAGGTTTGGCCACAAAGCATTCTCTTGTGGCGCAGTATTACACAGTGGCTGGGCGGCATGGGCATGGTGTTGATGATGATTGCTATCCTGCCCCTGCTCGGCACCGGAGGAACACAACTGATGAAGGCAGAAGTTCCCGGCCCCACCAAGGATCGCATGACCCCTCGCCTGATCTCAACCGCTCGGGCCTTGTGGAGTGTCTACACAATGATCACCCTGGTTGGCATAGGCGGCTTTATTGTTTTCGGTATGTCCCCCCTGGATGCTGTCAACCACGCCTTCACAGGCATTGCCACCGGGGGCTTTTCCACCAAAAATCTGAGCATGGGCTATTTTTCTACGGGTGCCCAGTGGTGGGCGATTTTGATCATGTTCATGGGCGGAACCAACTTTCTGATTCACTATCGGGTACTTGTCCATGGCGACTGGAAGGCGCTAACCTATGAGGAGTTCCTCGGTTATCTGGTCGTCATTTCTGGCTTTACCCTCTACTGCGTCCTGGTCCTGCTCCGCGCAGTGGATTGGTCTCTGGAAGAGATGATTCGTCATGCACTGTTTCAGGTCATCTCCATCATGACCACCACCGGCTTTGCCAGTACCGACTGGGAGCAATGGCCAGCGGTTTTGCAACTGTTGCTGGGCGTATTGATGGTTATCGGCGGCATGTCCGGCTCCACGGGTGGCGGCCTCAAGGTAGTGCGGGTCATCATCCTGTTGAAAACCATCCCGGCAGTCACCATCCGCCTGTTGCAGCCCTATCAGATCGCCGTATCCAAGATGGATCGCCACCCCATCTCACGGGAAATTCTGGAAAATGCGGTCGCCACCTTCGTACTCTCCCTGGGCTATGTTCTGTGTGGGGCCATTCTGCTCAACGCCATGGACATGGATCTACTCTCTGCCCTTGGCGCCTCGCTGACCGCTTGGGCCAATGTTGGCCCCGGCTTCAATACGGTCGGCGCCATGGACAACTTTTCCCATGTGCCCGACTTCGGTAAAATTATTCTCGGCTCCATGATGATTGTCGGTCGCCTGGAAATTTTCACCATCCTGATGCTCTTTTCACACAAATTCTGGAAGGATTGAACAATCGCACTCAGGAAACAGCACGGGGCAGGAGCCATCCCTGCCCCAACCTTTTGCATAACAAAAGCTTTGATTAATGTGAAAGATTACCAATTTTCTGTTACAACATCCAACAGGGAACAATAAAACAAAGATTTACGATAAATCAGTTATGACATCGCCTAAAGTTGTCGTCTCCAGGATGCGGAGGCTCCACCTCTCCAAAGTGGCCAGATCGGCCTGGGCGATTCTTTCGCTTGCCCACGATGGAAGAACACCAAAACGGCGCTGCAGTTGGCGGGTTAGCACGGCAGCCTCTCTTTTCCTTTCGCCTTGCTGTTCGCCGATTGCGATGCCTTCCTGTCGCCCCTCTTGCAGAGCCTCCTGCCGTGCCAGTTCAAGCGCCCCTCGCGCGTCCGCAATGGCAATACCGGCGCTTTCGTACAGTTCCAACTCTTCCCGCGTCATATTGGCCACTTTGGCCATTTCAAAGGCATGGCGAAAGGGAACCGTGTTGAATTGTTCTGGCACTTCCTGCAGAGATCCTGCGTAGCGGATAAAGTAGATCCAACGCTCCAGGATACCGTCCAACTGCTCCAGTTGTTTGCCAAACTTGGGCAACTCAACAAAAAAATGGATGATCTCCTGCAGATAAGAGTGTCCGGTGATGGTTTCCCGCGCTTCATGGCGTGATACGCAGTGTTCAAAACCATCGAACAGAACAAAATCGGTGATGGTGATGGCGATTACCTGGTTGAGTTTGGGATAATCCTCGCCGCGCTCGATCTGGTGTGCGTAGGCCTTGGCGGCGTTGTACTGGATCTTCTTCAGAAATGCGGCCACCTTTTGCACCTGCATCTCAACGATGTAGGAAACACCGCGATGATCACGGCATTTGACATCCAGAATGGAATATTTCAACTCCCGAATTTTGGGCGCCAAAAAGGGATCCAGGAGCGTCAATTCGGCAATCCGTCGCTCCCCCTCCAGACCAAGGAGACTTTCCAGAAAGCTGGCCAACACCTCTTTGGTGGACTCGCTGCCGAAAATTTTCTTGAAAGCAAAGTCGATGCGTGGGTCGATGAATTTCATGGCTGAACCACCTGTAAACGGAGACAACCAGGAGACGAGGCCAGTGTACCCCGTTGACTGCTGAAATGCCACCGGATTCCGCATGGAAAAACATCCAGGACAGGGAATCACCCAACCACCTTCACGACAGTTCAGCCAAGACCTCCTCCAGGGTTGCAACCTCCAGAATGCGGAGACTCCACGCCTCCAAAGTGGCCAGATCGGCCTGGGCGATTCTTGCGCTTGCCCACGGCGGAAGAGCACCAAAACGGCGCTGCAGTTGGCGGGTTAACACCGCAGCCTCTCTTTTCCTTTCGCCTTGCTGTTCGCCGATTGCGATGCCTTCCTGTCGCCCCTCTTGCAGAGCCTCCTGCCGTGCCAGTTCAAGCGCTCCGCGCGCGTCCGCAATGGCAATACCGGCGCTTTCGTACAGTTCCAACTCTTCCCGCGTCATATTGGCCACTTTGGCCATTTCAAAGGCATGGCGAAAGGGAACCGTGTTGAATTGTTCTGGCA
>PDZU01000123.1 GCA_002753095.1 Magnetococcales bacterium | reverse complement strand
AAGGCTACATTTTTTTTTTTTTGTTGGAACGGCACTGCAAACCCCTGGAAGAGTTGGTGAGCATCGCCGATAAAGAGATCCGGGTGCGTAAACTGCTCCATGCTGGACCTCAAGAGGCCTATGATCGGCTCTTTGCCCAGTTGCCCTTGGCGCGACAGAACTATTTTCGGACCGTGGATGCTGCACTGCATGGACAAGCGAACTTTGACCTGCTGTTGGCGCAACTCCCCCCTGCCGAGGCCGCAGAGGTGGAAATTTGGGACGCGCAAGCCAAATATTTGCGGCGTACCCTGCCCCGCAAACAGTTCATCCGCTTTATCCTGGAGCCAAAAAGTAGTCGCTTGACCCCTAAAGTACGCTATCTGTACCGCTTCCAACTGGCCAAGGAACTGCTGAACGAACGGGATACCACAACCGCTCTCACCCTGCTGCGCGCCAATATCCAAGAAGCCGGTGGCAAGGCACCCGATTCATTGTGGCTGGCTGCCTGGAGCAGTTACCAGAAGGGGAATCAAAAACAGGCGCAAGTCTGGTTCGGTAAATTGGCCATGGAGGCTACCTCCAGCGCACAACGGGCCCAGGGTGGCGTGTGGGCCGCCCGACTCAGCACCAGCAAGGCGGAAAAAAATAAATGGTTGACCATCGCTGCCCGCTATCCAGAAAGCTTCTACGGTCTGCTGGCCCAGGAACAGTTGACCGGAAAATTGCCCGCCTTGCCTGCAGAACCGCTCTCCTGCCCTGCCCGATGGAACGCCGAACTGGAGGATAAACTGGCCGCCCCCCGCCTGCTGCAAGCGCTGGGTAGAAGTTTTCTGAATGGGGCAGAAATCCGTAAAATTGCCAACCGCCTCCATTTGAGTCAGTCGGATCAACTCTGCTTGGCCAAAGAGTTGGGGGCGGCAGATCTGGCCATCCAGTTGGCCGCCTCTGCCCGTAAAGGAGAGGGTCAGGTGCTGCTGTCCGGTCTCTACCCGCAACCCGATTGGCAACCCCTGCGTGGTTGGGAATTGGAACCTGCCCTGGTCTGGGCAACAACCAGACAGGAAAGTTTATTTCAACGCCAGTCCGAATCGTCTACCAAAGCGTATGGTTTAATGCAATTGATGCCAGCAACAGCAGCAGAAGAGAGTACCCGCATGGGGCTGACAAGTGCAACACGGCATTTATTGCAATGGCCAGCCTATAATTTGGCGGTAGGACAATCCTATTTGGCCCGTATGATAAGAATGTTCGATGGCGATTTACTGCTGGCCGTTGCCGCCTATAACGCAGGACCAGGACGGGCACTCTCTTGGCGTGCCAGTCGCGAAAAGGAAGATCCGATTGCTTTCATTGAAAAAATTCCATTCTCAGAAACACGGGAGTATGTCAAACGCGTATTGCATGGTTGGGCAATCTATCGCTTGCAAACCCGCCTGCCCGTTTCTCTGGAAAAAGTGTTGCGGGACCGAAAACCAGGTGCCGAACCATTTCTTTTCCGAACCTCTGTCGCACAATAGCGCAATTTAAATCAGGCTTGGCAATCGACTGTGCCGATATGCTCAGGCGGGATGGGACTTGCAATTGTTTTCGGGCTGCGCTATAAGAATTGATCTTTATCAATTTTGTTTCCGCGTTTCGCAAACGACCGATGGTGCATGGGATGACCTGCCATTGCGGTTTTGCGTGGCAGGAGATGTGAAAGGATCAGACGATGGCCAAAGAGAAAAAGGCAGAAGATCGGGGGGGAGCAGACGTGTTGGTGGGGCTTGCTGCCCTCTCCTTGGACGAGTTGAAAAATCTCCATGCGGAGATTGATACCTTGCTGAAAAAACGGCAACAGATGCAGCGCAAGGAGCTGTATGACCAGATGATCGTCATGGTGAAGAGTGCCGGGTTCAACTCCTTGGATGAGGTGCTGACCGTGCAAAATGCCCGGCGGGTACGTAGCGACAAAGGAGTCAAAACCTTGCCCCGTTATCGCAACCCCGCCGATGCACAGCAGACCTGGTCCGGCAGGGGGCGCCGTCCGCAATGGATTGCCGATCATTTGGCCGCAGGCAAACCCCTGCAAGCGTTGGAAATGGCAGATGAGTGACTGACCGTGCCTGCAACAGGCGTGTGACACCCCTGCACCCGGTTGTACTTGGCGGATTATGGGCCACCTGTCGATATATCGTTGTAAAAATGTATTTTGTGGGCATAGAATGGCGATTATCGAGGGAAAAGGGAGCATAACCGGCAATAACACATATGGAGTAGCGGTATGAGCAGTCCATTTTATCCAGAGGGGCGGTCTGTGTTGCAGGGCGGTGCTGCCCTGGCGTTGCCGTTGGATCTGGATCTGGGTGCAGAGGCGTTTCACATACCGAATACTCTGTTGTTGCTGCAAAGCACGCTGTTTCGTGCGG
Organism: Magnetococcales bacterium; assembly: GCA_002753095.1. Classification (GTDB taxonomy): domain Bacteria; phylum Pseudomonadota; class Magnetococcia; order Magnetococcales; family Magnetaquicoccaceae; genus Magnetaquicoccus. The sequence goes on along the minus strand of PDZU01000123.1, from coordinate 4,404 downwards.
GCGATCACCTGCTGCTGTTGGGTGTGGATGGCACGCGGTATACGGTGGAGGGCTATTTTGCCACGGAACGACCTGCACCGCTGTATACGGCAGATGGGCGGGTGTTGTTGCCGGAGACTGTCCGTCTGCTGCTGCAGGGGGGCAGTGTCGACGATCCACAGGGTGGAACGCTGGTGGCGGGACCGGGCGGGGTGTCAGATCCGGGCGTGCCGATCGGACAGGTGCAGGAGATGGTGGGGGAGGTTACCGCCCGCAACCGGGCGGGCGTGACACGCACCCTGGCCAAGGGTGACGCCATCTATCAGGAAGATCTCATCAAGACCGCAGCAGGCGGTCAAGCCAAATTGTTGTTTCTAGACCAAACCCAGTTGCAATTGGGGGCGGCGACCCAACTGATTCTCAATCAATATCTCTACAATCCGAGTGCTGGGGAGGGCCATTTTGAGGCCACGGTGACGCGGGGTTTGTTTAAATACACCAGTGGCGATCTGGCGCGCCAGCATGCTGGTCGGCACACCTTGCTGAAAACACCCACGGCTCAGATTGGCGTGCGCGGCAGTGAAGTGCAGGTGGATGTGGGCGAGGATGGGCAGACCACGGTTTTGCACAATGCCGGGGTGCTGGAGATTGCCAACGCTCAGGGGCAGGGGGTGGTTACCCTGCTGGAGCCTGGCATGGCCACGGTGGTGACCCTCGACAGTATGCCACGCCAGCCCTTTATGGCGCCCAGTACCCTGTTGAACCATTTTTCCAATCAGCTACCCCCGGTGATCACGGAGCGCAAGACAGAAGGTAGTCAAGGTGAGGAGCGGGGCAAAGAGAGCGCTGTTCCAGATGCCAAACCGGTGGTTCCAGACAAGGGGCGGGGTGGCGCAGCAGAGGAGGCGAACAAGGGCAAGCCTGCTGCCACACCTGACGGTAAAACGGCTCCAGCGGAGGGGGGCGAGGCCAACATAGTTGGACCCGGAGCGCCTGATCAACTGCCGGGGGGCGACGGTGCGCACCCCTTGTTGAGCGAACAATATGCCTTGTTGCCCAAAATCGGAGAGGGCTTGCTCAATCTGTTTTCTCCCAACCCGCAAGGCAATCATTCGCCCGGTGTGTTGTCGCCGTTGACGCCAGGGGGGCTGCCACCGCTACTCCTTGATCTCTCGTCGCCAGGGCCTGCTCCATTTTCGACCCTGTTGTCAGGAAACCATCCGCCGCTGACGCTGCCCCCGGTGACCCAGCCCCCGGTGACCCAGGCGCCAAGTCAGAGTACCGTTCTGGGGTGGGCACGGCAGCATGGCGGCGATCCCGATGATTTCAATCATGGTTCCTGGGGTGGGGATCTGGTGTTGGATGCCGCAGGGAACATCTATATGGTGGGGGGATTTTATGGAACGATTGCCACCCCGGTCTGGTTGACTGCGTCTACAGGCGAGCAGTCTGCCTTTATGCAGAAATGGAGCAATGCTGGGGTGGCGGCTTGGGTGACGGCCCTGCTGCCTGACAGTTCTGGCGGTGTGGATGACTTGCGGATCCGTCTGGTGAGCGAAACCGTTGCTGGCGTGACCAGCAGTTATCTCTATTTTTCTGGTGAATTTTGGGGGACGCTGGAGGTGGCGCCGGGTAGCACGCTCACCAGTGCCGGTGGGTCCGATTTGATGGTCGGAAAGTGGGATCTATCCGGGCATCTGCTGTGGGTCAAGCAGTTTGGTGGCAGCGGTGACGATGGGGGGGTGTTGATCGGCAACAGTGCTGCCGGTGTGCAGGTGGGGTGGGGGAGTGTGCAAAGTGGCATGGCGGTATCTGGGACTGATTTGCACGCCATAACCCTGGCAACGGCCAATGGTGTTGTGTTGCAGCAGACCACTCTCTCTCTGGATAGTCCGCCACCGTCGGGCAGCGAGCCCCCGGACGCACTGCAAACGGTCACTGCAGACAGTGCGGGTAATGTCATTCTGGTCGGGGAGCACTATTCGAGCAGTGCGGGTCGCATGGTACCCTTCATTGAGCGGATTACCCCGACCGGCAGCCATTGGTATCAAAGTTATGATGGTCTGGTCAGTGCTGGCGCACTGACCGGCGACTATGCGACTGCCGCCGTGGCGGTGGATGCGGCAGGCAAGATCTACATCAGTGGTGCGGTTGGTCAAGACAGCCTGTTCATTGCCTGCGTGGGCAGCGCAGGCACGCCGTTGTGGAGTCAGCATTATGCGGTCGGGCAGTTGGGCGATTGGTCTGCCATGACCATGGACAGCAGTGGCAAAATCTATCTGCTGGCCAGCTATTCCGGCACGGCCACGTTGGGCACCTACTCTTTCACCAGTCAGCAGGGCAGTACGGATCTGTTGATTGTCAAACTGGACAACAGCGGTCTGCCGCTGTGGGTGCGCACTCTGGGTGGGGTGGGGGAGGAGCATGTTGGCAACATTGCCGTGGATGCTGCTGGTAACGTTTATGTAACGGGTGGTGTCACCGGGCAGGTGGACATGGATCCGGGCGCGGGGCAGTTGCTGCAGGGGGATGCGACGGGAACGCATGCTTTTTTGCTCAAGCTGGACGCGAACGGTTTATTGGACCATCTGCCGACAGGTGCGGTGGCGATGACGCTCCAGAATGGGCAATGGACGGCCAGTCAGGTGTTGCAGGACGCCGATGGACCTGCCACGCTGGTGGTGAGTTACCAGTGGCAACTGTCTGCTGATGGGGGAGAGAGTTGGAGCGACATCGCGGGTGCTGTCGCGGCATCCTTCAGCCCCACCCTGTCTGAACTGGGTAAGATGGTGCGGGTGGTTTGTGCCTATACCGATCAGTTGGGCATTATTGAGCAGATGGCGGGGCCTGCGGTCACGGTTGACACGGTGACGACTTCGCCCGCGTCTCTCTCTCTTGCCGCACCAGATGGTGAGATGGTGGTGCGGTTGGCTGGGGCCACGACCACAGAGAGTGCTGGTCGTGCGCTCTGTTCCATCGGGGATTTTAATGGTGATGGTTTTGATGATCTGTTGATTGGTGCCTATCAGGCGGATCAATACGGTACCGACAGCGGTAGCTGTTATGTGGTGTTTGGCGATGCGGAGGTTTTTACTCCGCAAAGCGATCTGGCCAGCCTGACGGGTGGTGATGGTTTTCGCATTGACGGGGTGGCGGCTTTTGACGTTGCGGGCAAGGCGGTCAGTGCTGCTGGCGATGTCAACGGGAATGGTTTGGCGGATTTGATCATTGGCGCACCGGGTGTCGCCAATGGTACTGGTGCGGCTTATGTGCTGTTTGGGCGCCAGGATAGTGTGGGTTCGGTGCTCTCTTTGGATACGCTGGATGGTACGGATGGTTTTCGCGTGGAGACGACGGAGCCTTCTGGTTTATTGGGCAGCACTGTCAGTGCGGCGGGGGACATCAATGGCGATGGTTTGGATGATCTGCTGGTTGGTACTTGGCTGGCCGCACCGTCGGGGACTGTGCTTGCTGGTCCGGCCTATCTGATTTTTGGGCAAAAAACGCCCTTTTCTTCGGTGCTGGCGGTGTCCGATCTGGATGGCAGTAACGGTTTTCGCCTGGATGGTCGGGGCACTCAGAGCAATTCCGGCATGTCGATCGCTGCGTTGGGTGATTTTAATGGCGATGGTTTCAGCGACCTGATCATTGGTGCTGCCGATGCGGATCCCACGGGGCAACTGTATGCCGGGGCTGCTTATGTGGTTTATGGCCATGCGGGTGGCTATGCCTCGGCGTTGAACTTGGCCCAGTTGGATGGCTATGATGGTTTTCGTTTGACGGGAACGGTATCCGGCAAAACCATGGTGGTTGATGGTGCGGGTGATCTCAACGGCGATGGTTTGGCCGATCTGGTTGTTGGTGTCTATACGGCAGATCAGCTTGCGGGGGTGCGGACTGGGTATGCGTATGTGGTTTTTGGCCAGCACAGTGCGGGGACGCCGCAATCGGTATTGGATGTGAATAGCCTGGATGGTGTGAGTGGATTCCGCGTGGAGGGTGAGTCGTTGCGTGGGATCCAGTTGGGTTTGTCGGTCAGCGCGGCGGGAGATGTCAATGGTGACGGCTATGACGATCTGTTGCTGGGCATGCCCTGGGGCCAGTCTTCTATTGATCAAACGGGGCGTTGTTATGTGATTTTTGGCCATGCCAACGGTTTCAATTCGGTGATTCAACTCAGCAACCTGGCGGTGAGTGATGGGTTCCGACTGGATGGACCGTTGCCTTTCAGTGCCACCGGTGTGGCGGTCAGTGCGGCGGGTGATGTCAACGGGGATGGTTTTGCGGATTTGTTGGTTGGCAGCAGTGGTACGAATGACAGTGCTGCCTATGTGATTTTTGGCAGCAACTGGACTGGTGCGGTCACTCATCTGGGTGGCAGTGGCACTGATCTGTTGCAGGGCACCTCGGCGGATGACCGCATGG
>PDZU01000122.1 GCA_002753095.1 Magnetococcales bacterium | reverse complement strand
AAGCGGTGGAGGGGGGCATTGAGGTCACCTTTGCCGAGCGCAGTTATACCATCACGTCCAGCCGTCGTCAGGTATTGGATCTGCTGTTGGTCACCTATCAAAAGGCGGTCAAGCAGAATCGGGAGTTGATGGACAACCATTTGGAGTTGAAGATGCTCAACTCCCGTCTGGTGGATCAGGCGGCGCGTTTGGAGATGATCAACCAAAGTTTGCAGGCTGAGGTCAGCGAGCGGCGCCGCATTGAGGCGGCCCAGGCGGAGACGCTGCGGGAGTTGCAGGTAGCCAACCGGGAGTTGAACGATTTTGCCTACATCATTTCGCACGATCTCAAGGCTCCTTTTCGGGCCATTGGTTCGTTGACCAGTTGGCTGAGTTCCGACTATGCCGACCGTCTGGGGGATGAGGGGGTTGAGTTGGTCAAGCTGTTGCAGGGGCGGGCGGATCGTCTCAACGGTTTGATTGATGCGTTGATGGCCTATGTGCGGGTGACCCGTCTGAACGAAGAGCTGCAGGAGGTGGATTTGAACCGGTTGGTGCAGCGGGTGATCAAGAATCTCAAGCCTCCGGAGGAGATGGAGATCAGTATCGAGGCGCCTTTGCCGGTGATACGTTTTGAGCCACGGCGGGCGGAGCAGATTTTTCACAGTCTGCTGGAGAATGCGGTACGCTATATGGACAAGCGTTTGGGGATCGTTCGCATTGCCTGTGTGGGTGAGGCGGCGAGTGCCGCCGGGGTGGGCGCGGCTGAGGAGCCGCTGTTGCCTGGGGGGGATGGATGGTGGCATTTTCGTGTCAGCGACAATGGACCGGGGATTGAAGAGGGCCATTTCGAGAAGATTTTTGCTGTTTTCCAGACTTTGCAGGCGCGGGATAATCAGGAGAGTTCCGGGATGGGTCTGGCCTTGGTACGCAAGATTGTGGGTAAATTTGCTGGGCGGGTATGGGTGGAGTCCCAGGTGGGCCAGGGCAGCACCTTTCATTTTACCTTGCCGAAAGAGCCTTGACGAACAATGGGCGGGGAGGAGGAGGCAATGAGTGAGACGCACGCGCAGGAGCGGGAGCGGTTGATTCAGGAGCTGGAGCGCACCAATCAGGAGCTGCAACAGTTTGCCTATATCATCTCCCATGATTTGAAGGCGCCGTTGCGGGCCATCAACTCTCTGGTGCAGTGGATTGCGGAAGATTATGGAGCGCTTTTTGATGAGGATGGTCGGGAACAGTTGGAGCTGTTGCAGGGGCGGGTGCGCCGCATGGATCAACTGATCGAGGGGGTATTGCACTATTCCCGGATTGGTCGTATTCGCGAGGAGTGGGTTGCGGTCAACACACACAAGATGGTGTCCCAGGTGATTGACCTGTTGGTTCCCCCGGCCCATATTGCCATTCGGGTGGAGGGTCGTTTGCCGGTGGTGCTGTGCGAGGGGGTGCGCATCAGTCAAGTGTTCCAGAATCTGCTTTCCAACGCCATCAAGTTCATGGACAAGCCGAGCGGTGCGATTCACATCCACTGTGAGGAAGAGGAGGGCTGTTATCGTTTTGGCATTCGGGATAATGGTCCTGGCATTCCGGCCAAGGATCATGAACGGGTTTTCCAGATTTTTCAGACGCTGCATGCGGGGGACAGTTATGGCAGCACGGGTATTGGTTTGACGTTGGTCAAAAAAATTGTCGAGCTGCACGGGGGGGAGGTTCGGGTATTTTCCCCCGTACCGGGCAGCGATCCGCCCATGGGAACGTTGTTTGAGTTTACGTTGCCCAAGCGTCCATTATTGGAGGGGGAAGAGGAGTCAGGGGAAGCGTGATGAAGGGGATGAAGACCATTTTACTGGTGGAGGATGACCGTGTGGATGCCATGACGGTCAAGCGGTCGTTGAAGGCGATCCATGTCAACAATCCTTTGGTGGTGATGGGCAATGGTGAGGAGGGTTTGGCCTGGTTGCATGATGCGGGCAACGATCTGCCCTGCATTATTTTGTTGGATTTAAACATGCCGCGCATGAACGGGATTGAATTTTTGCATGCCATCAAGCAGGTGGAGCGGTTGCGCACCATTCCGGTGGTGATTTTGACCACCTCGAAGGATGAGTTGGATCGGGCGCGCAGTTTTGATTTGGGGGTGGCGGGCTATATGGTCAAACCGGTGGATTATGTGCAATTTGTGGAGGTGATTCGCACGATCAATCTTTATTGGACGTTAAGCGAGTTGCCGGTCTGAGCGCATGGACAGTTCTTTAGAGAAGTTTTGCCGCATCATTCAGAGCCATACTGGACTATTGGTTCCCGACCATGACCGGCCCTATCTGCGCGAGAAGTTGACGCGTCGTTTGCAGGCCACTCGGATGGGTGCTGAGGAGCTGTATTTGGCGTTGTTGACGGCGGATGGACCGGCGACCGAGGCGGAGTGGCGTTCTTTGGTGTTGGAGTTGACCACGGGGGAGAGTTATTTTTTTCGTGACACTGGGCAGATGCGTTTGTTGCAGGAGGTGATTTTTCCGGAGTTGTTTCGTGTGCGGGCGCAGGAGCGTGCTTTGCGGGTTTGGAGTGCGGGTTGTTCAACGGGGGAAGAGCCTTATTCGTTGGCGATTATGTTGCGTTCTTTGTTGCCGGGGTTGGGGCCGTGGCAAATTCTGCTCAAGGGGACGGACATCAACGAGTATGCCTTGCAGAAGGCGCGGGAGGGGCGTTACAGCCGTTGGGCATTTCGTGGGGTATCGGACGCGTTGCTGGAGCGTCATTTTATTCGGGGTCAGAATGAGTGGCAGGTTGAGAAGTCGATCCGGGATGGGGTGAGTTATGAGCGTTTGAACCTGATCAAGGAGAGCTACCCGGATGCCGGGCGTGGTTTGTATGATCTGGATTTGATTGTTTGCCGGAATGTTTTTATTTATTTCAGCCATACTGACATCGCTCGGATCATGGCCCAATTTGCGGCCAGTTTACGGCCGGGTGGTTATATTTTGACTGGGCATGCTGAGGTGCAGCAGCCGGTATCGCAATTGGTGGCTTCGGGTGTATTGCCGTTGGTGGCGCGTCAATTTCCTGATTCGGTGATTTTTCAGCGTCCTGTTGAGGAGGAGGTATCGAAAGCGCTGTTGCGGAGCCAGAAGGCGGCTGCGGGCGTGGATGTGGTGCGAACCCCGGAGGTTGTGCGCAAGAGGGCGGGGGGTGTTGGTGAGCGTGGGGTGGGCAGTCAGGCGGCAGCCGAGGTCAAGGCGCCTGTTCGTGCTGTAGCGGCGACGGCGGAGAAGCGTTTGCAGGAGGCGCGTTTGTTGTTTGACAAGGGGCAGTATGGGGAGTCGATTCGTTGTGCGGAGTTGGTGTTGACGTTGGCGTCGTCGGTATCGGGTGAGGTGCATTTGTTGTTGGCCAGGGCGTATGCCAATTTGGGAGAGGTGGTGCAGGCGGAGTCTTGTTGTCGGGAGGCGTTGCGGCATCGTCCCTTTACGGCGGAGCCGCATTTTGTGTTGGCCAATTTGGTGCATGATCGCGGGGATACGGAGCAGGCCAAGGCATTATTGACCAAGGCGCTTTATTTGGACCGCAACCATGTACCGGCCTATTTGCAGTTGGCGGAGTTGTATCAAGCCGAGGGGGCGTTGGAGCGGGCCAAACAGATGCGTTTGGGTGCTTTGGATGTGTTGCATGGTTTGCCGTTGGCCAATCGGTTGGACCATTATGAGGAGTGGACGGTCAAGGAGTTGGTGGAGCAGTTGGAGCGGTTGCTGGGCCAAAGTTAACGTTTCCGTTTTAATTCCAATCTGTTAAATGACTGCGGGGTGCAGGGGCGGTCACCGCCCCTGCCGGGTGCAGGGCGAAGCCCTGCTGCAATGGCGCGCTTTTACCGAAGCAGATTTGGCGCAGCCAAATCTGCGCAGCGCGCCCAAATGTGTGCCCCGCAGGGGCACGCCTTGGGAGGGCGGAGCCCGACATGCACGGTGTTGTTGGAGTAGCACTTGGGGAAGAGTTCAGGCGGTGTTCTGGAGTTTGAAACTGTCTCTTGTTGCCAAAAAGGTGCAGAGCGAGACCGATAAAGGTGATTAACATAATTTCAATGGACTAATAGAATATGGAAGATAAAAGTGAATTTGATAACGATGAATTAGAAAATGAAACAGAATTTATGTCTCTCGCAGACCTAGCAAAAAACATGCGGATGGATAGATCCCATGCTCGCAGATGGATTATAAAGCTTGGATATACGTTTCATAAACGACGTACTGTTGATTCTGGTGGGCAACAGACTTTATGTGTAAATATAGCTGAAGCCAATGAAATCATAAATAAACGCAAGGAGGGGGGGTGGCTTGGGAATGTGTCGGTTAGTTCGTCAGATGTTGGTGTTTTCTATATTATACAAATTGTTCCAGAGCTAGATCAAACACGGCTAAAACTCGGTTTTGCTGAGAGTTTAGAAGAGCGTATGGCCCAGCATCGAACCATGGCACCAACAGCTCGTGTACTTCGATTCTGGCCATGTAGAAGAGTTTGGGAGAAAGCTGCTATTGATGCATTAACAAATGTTGGTTGTTGTTTGATTAATAATGAGGTTTTTGAATGTAATGATATTAATGTATTAATTGTACGGGGGAATGCTTTTTTCGACTTGCTTCCTCAACCTGATTTTCGTGTTCCACTTGCTGAATATTCACCTTTGAGAATGCCTGCTTCCTAACATCGATTGGGGTTGCGCAAAATAATTAATAAAATATTGCTGTCCGCCATTTATTGTTATGAAAATCAATTTAAATTATGTGTGCTTTTCCGTGTCTACGACATGGAGACATGCAGCACATATCCAACCAGCCATTGTCTGATTGGATTTTTTGCTGTCTACGGTTCGGGTGGTTGCATCCAGCGCGCATTGGCGATGACACAATGGAACACAGGACTTCCCGTATAAAGGTCGCTCGTACAATCTGCGCGCTTTCTCAGCGATCTTGATCATAAGGATCGTTCTGGATGGCAGTGATCAAAGGCTCCCCATCGTGCAGGCTGCCACGTGCATATGGGTAATGAGATGATTTTGAAACGTTAGGAAAATGACCACATGAACGATCGCGCCGTGTGCCTCGATTCGGCAATCGTGGAACAGCGACAAACAAGCGAGGATTATTTCCTGGATCAAGACGCGTACCATACGGATCTGTCCCGTATCATGGGTGGTCGCCACGGCAGTGCATTCAAGGCGTACATACAGAGCAAGACGATTCAGCCGCTTTTGTTGCTAGGCAATGCTCTTGATATTCTGAAACTCCTGCCTGCTGCTTCCGTTGATTTTGCCATGACATCACCGCCCTACTGGGGTAAGCGCGAATATGAAAATGGTGGTATCGGTTTGGAGGCAGATTATCGAGAATTTGTGCAAGCTCTCGCATCGATTTTTTTTGAGTTGCGCCGTGTTTTGAAGCCGACTGGTTCGTTTTGGCTGAATATCGGGGATACTTACAGTGCCAAAGGACTTGTAGGCATTCCTTGGCGTATTGCCCTTGAGTTAACCGATAACCAGGGATGGATATTACGAAACAGTGTGATATGGAACAAGGTGAAAAGCGGTATGGACAATACCAAAGACCGCTTGGCCAATGTGCATGAGCATGTATTTCACTTTGTGAAACAGCCAAAGGGTTACTATTACAATGTGGATGCCATTCGTTCCAAGCTGCGCCAGGCGAGGGTTGTCAATGGTGCGGTAGTTTCGGCCACTGGTGTCACGGGGGTGCGCTATAAACGGCAGATTGAGCTATCCACAGCACTGACTGATGAAGAGAAGAAATCAGCTTTCGCAGCTCTCGATCACATGCTTGCCGACATTGCTGCTGGCAAAGTATCTGATTTCCGTATGGTTATTCGTGGCCAGCAACGCACGACACACTCGGACTGCGCAAAGGTGTCCGGTCGGGCCAAGGAGTTGCGTGATAAAGGTTTTTACTTTCTCAAATATCACCCCAATGGTAGCAAACCTGCTGATGTATGGGATATTATCCCTGAGGATGCGCAGTACCGTGTAGCGCATTTTGCTCCGTATCCGGTCGATCTTTGTCGCATGCCGTTGCTGGCGACATGCCCGCAGGGTGGCATTGTGATCGATCCCTTCTGTGGTACCGGTACAACACTGCTGGCTGCGCGTCACCTTGGGCTTAAGTCCGTTGGTATCGACATTTCGCACCGCTATCTCGAACTGGCACAAGAAAGGTGCAGCGGATTACCATGAACAAAATTGCCGAACTGTTCGGAAAAGTGCCTGATGCAGTGGCTGTGAATTGGCCGGAAATGATAACGACACAATATTGCACATTTTTAAACAGGAAATGTTATAAAATCCGCAAGTCAGATCCCAATACAGCAATCGGTTCTTGCACAGTGCTATATGGTAAGCGACTGGAGCCGATTGTCATTTGCCCGGCGCGATTCATCGCACGTGGTCAGATATTTGTTGATTGCCTTCACTTGCTTACCATGCATGAACCCGGCAATGAGTTGCATCTCATTGCGGAGGTGGCGGTTCCGGGTGGGAGTATTGATTACGTTTTGGTCTCGGCGAAAGATGGAAAGGTCCGTGATTTTGTAGGTATTGAATTGCAGACGCTTGATACCACAGGCACTGTCTGGCCAGAACGCCAAAGATTGCTGAAGCAATTGGGGGTTTCTCGTATCGATACAGTCGATATTCCTGACAAGACGTTCGGCATGAATTGGAAAATGACAGCGAAGACGATCTGTGTTGCCTCAGATGAAATCGGACAGTTGCCTTCGTTTAATAAGCTACATACAATGGCTATCAAACGGAGGAACAAAGCATGGAGAAGAAGCGCAGAAGGTACTCACCTCAGGAGAAGAC
>PDZU01000034.1 GCA_002753095.1 Magnetococcales bacterium | reverse complement strand
GTCTTCTCCTGAGGTGAGTACCTTCTGCGCTTCTTCTCCATGCTTTGTTCCTCCGTTTGATAGCCATTGTATGTAGCTTATTAAACGAAGGCAACTGTCCGATTTCATCTGAGGCAACACAGCCGACTCTGTTTTTCTCTTGTGGAATTTACTACGAAAATAACTTCTTGCAATTTTTTTATAAACTGTTGGGAAATATTGCGAGCATCTTCCCAGTCCTCTGCCTCAATCAGCCCATACAATCGCAAGGCCTGAGTGGCAACTCGCGCTGCCCCCATGTCAGATGAGAATGATCTTAACCACAACACCGTTTGCATCGCGACTTCTCTGTTCTGGGAGACAATCGCTTGGCCTAGACTTTCCATATGGTGTGGAGCCTCAATAATAAGCTTTGACTCATTATCCTGCAAAGTTTGTTCTGTCTCCCCCCTCTCCACCCCCATGACCAAGGAAGTTTTATCCCTCACCTGCATGATATCAACCGTCACTCCTGTTGCTGCGACAAACTTTATCGGACTAGATTGTCCGTGGAGCTCTGCATGGAGTGTCCTGGCTGGAATGACAAGAACAATTTCTGTCCAACCGTCATCAGAAGAGTTCATCTGAATAGTACCACCCATTGTTTCCACAATGAGCTTGGCAGAATACGTACCTAAACCTGTTCCAGACAATTTGCCAACCGTGGTATATTTATCAAAAAACCTGTCGCGGATCTCCTTTGGCACAGCGCCCTGGTTACGAATTCCAACAATGCCCACATCCCCTCGCCTCTCCATGTCGATGGTCACTGTTCCACCTTCGGGAGAGGCCTCAAGGGCGTTTTTGATCAGATTGGCCAGCATGGAGTAACAGAGTACCTCTTCTCCACGAATAAAAAATGTGTCGTCTGCGATAACAGAATTACCGTTAATTCTTGCCTTCAAAACCAGTCGATTACCAGACAGAATAGCAGTTGCATCATTTTTGATACTCTGGATAATCGGCAGCAAGTCGATATCCACCGCTTCCAATTGGTAGGTGCCTTGTTCCATGCGATACATACCCAACGAGAGGTTGATCATGTGCAAAGCGGTGACACCAGACTTGCGAATCGTATTGACATGTTTTTCCTGTTCGGCAGAGAGTTGGGTACTCAGAAGAAGGTCTGCAAAACCGATTACACCGTTCAAGGGAGATTTCATATCGTGACGAGTGATCAGTTCGACATCCTGTTTTAACTGTTCTGCCTCAAGGAGTTCTCTGTATTGACGATCCAAAACCTCGTTTGCTTTGAGCAAATTTTCCTTGTATTCATTGAGTTGCCGTTCTGACTCGACCAATTGGCGAACAAGTTCCACCAGCAATTGATCATTGATTCGCTTCTCTGCCAATTTTGCCTGCTGTTCAACCAACACGAGCAAAACCCGGTCGAACAGAGGATCCGCACGATTGGCACAATCAACCAACAAAGAGTGCAACTCAAACACATGCCATCTCCTGCAAAACACCATCAATCCCCACATCCTGCAAAGCCATCAGAATCTGGATTGTTTTGGCAATCTCTTGCTGTCTGAACAGAATGGATCCATGCTGAGAAGCGATGATACGGGGATTCAGTGACTTTACTGCCGTCAGAGCAAGACGTAAGGCAGCATTTGAGGGCATGACCTGTCGATGAAACTGCACAATCCCGGAAAACGGACACGGATGACCAGCAGTCTCACAAACCACCTTGCCGTTCGACGGAACGGTTTGAAGACACGCTTGGCAGAGTTGATCCACCTCCATGAAGAGTTTCCAATTGGAACAGAGCGACAGACTGCCAAAAAGATCGCTGGCAAAAAGAACACCTGTCGTTTCATCATAAGTCATAAAACTCCCAGCGGCATGCGCATAGGGTGTAGGAATAAAGCGCAACCTCCTCCCCGATTTTAATATTAATTGGAGAGCCATCTCATCAATGCCCTGCAGTTCCGACCGGCAACCATAGTGACGGATAAATGGATTATTTTCACCCTTGGAAATAACGATCAGGTCTGTGCGACCAATCATCTCTTCCAGATTCGGAAGACTGCCACATAAATCAGGATCATAATGATGGTAAACAAGGTGTGAAATTGCTCCAGGCGAGATACCCACCTGTAAGATTTTCCGCATTACCGTGCTAAAATCTGGACGACTCCCCCCGTCGATCAGAACAGCTTCATCCCCATCAACAATCAGGTAGGGATTGCACGAAAAACCTCCATTGTCATCACGATAACCGACCCAATAGACGTCATCGGCCAATTGGATTGGACGATCAAGAGATAATCTATTGTTAGTGACGGTTACCATGATGGGGTTGTCCTGGCACTGACAGAGGAACTCCCATACTTCAAAGGCTCAATAGCCACTAAAACCATCAAACCACCTCCAAACTCTTCCATTCAGTGCCCAAACACATTGACTGACGAGGCGACTGTTCCTGACTGCAAGAAGGTCAATTCGACCCGTGTCAACAGATACAAGACCTCACGCCCCAGAGCAACAACATCGTTATAAACAATCTCAGATGAACGAAAATTTTTCCTGCGCAGAAGACGGACTGTCTCCTCTGCCTTGGCGTGGAATTGTTGGTGTTTTTCTTCCAATTCTTTGACGATTGCCAGGATCGATTCATCCTTGCTCTTGACATTTTGAATCCAGACGCCCAAGGCACAGGCTTCAGAGGTCGCTAAAACAGCGTCTTTTCCCCAATGTTGAAATGCGCGTAACAGTTGCCTTGACCAGCGCAAATGCATCAATCTTGCGTAAGTCACGTCAAGGACACCTCTTTTTTCAACATCTCCCTGTTCTGGGATATGTATATTAAACAAACGGTGAATCAAGCTCTTGACCGGATGCGCCGAAAAGTCACCTAAGGGCTTATGTTCCAGATAATCCAACTCTGCCTCAGTGACAAGATACACAATATCACGACTCAAGTTGCGCAACCGAGTCATTTCACCAGCGATATCTTGCTGTTGATCTGTAAAAATCAAGGCAACGAGCCGATCTGCTGTATGGTGAAACGCTTCATGAACTTTTACCAAGTGCCTTACCGAATCAAGATGGTAGAGTTCTCTGATGCCATCACCATGGAGCCATACCCCCAGATCACAATCTTTGTAAGTTCCCAGGTTAATCGTCTTCCGACGCTGCTGAACCATCTCTTCCAATTCAGATTCCCAAAGCACATGCGCAACACGAGCAGCACAAAAATCTACTTGTTTCATTCTATAATCCTCGGTCAATATTCAGACAAACACCCTATTGCCAGACATGTAATAACACCATGCCATCAACAAAACGACTGTTCTAAATTTTAGATTTCCTGTTTTGTTCAGAAAAGAACATCGAGTAATCAAGGTCTTGCTGATTTACATGGTTCAAAAGCCATTCCAATAACCATCTACGGATATGGCGTACAGAATCAGGATTCATGGCAACTATTTTTTTGTTATATTCATTCAATTCGTTGACAAGCTCACCATGCCTTTCCGCATGCTGGCCTGCCATAGGATAACCATGCTCGTATAAATAGGCCAACTCCGCGCTAAAATGAATTTTTGTGTAACTGACAAGATCAGAGAAAATCTCAGACATGACATGCCACTCGCTGTCGGAAGGAGGCAGATTGGCCTCTATGGCATCCCAAAGAATTTCATCAATATCGACCACCATCTTGAGCAAAGCTTTATGGGCTTCATTGAAAGCAGGAATGCCAACATCAGCCAATTTTCCGAACAGCTTATTGTAAAAATCTAACCTAATATCATCTTTTGTTCTATGAGGCACCTTGACATCGCTTACCAATAGGGCATCATCACGATCTGACTCTGTAATCAGATGGTACTCTTTTAATTTGTCGACCAAACTCTTGCGTCTGATAGGTTTGGTCAGAAAATCGGTACAATACCCTTTAAAAAATGCTTTCGAGACCACTTCTGCTTCGCTGCACGCGGTCACCATGATAATGACAGACTCTTTGTTGCCTACTCTGCCAAAAACATGTTCTTCTGAACGAATGGCCTGCAAAGTACTCAACCCGTCCATTATGGGCATCATGACATCCAACAAAATTAAGTCAAACGGTGTGTCTGTGGACAAGGCATCTTTCACGCACACCAGAGCTTCCACGCCATTCGCTGCCAAATAGCATTTGCCATAGGGCAAAAGCTGCTGATTCAAGATAATTCTGTTCTCTTCTACATCATCCACAATCAAAATTTTCACATCTCAACTCCCTGGAGATCATAAGTCGAATCACTGCCCGATCAACTCAATGAGCGTTCCTGTCATGCGATTTATTCTTCCCGGCATGGCGGTTGATCATATCTGCAGAGACGGCAACAATATCACGTATTTGCAATCCTTTCTCTCCCGCCCTCACCACACGACTCAGGGTGATGGCCCGACGACTGTAACGGTAAAAATTGTCCCAGAAATCAGCCGGAAGAATCAACTTACCCGCATCATCAAAGGAAAACAGATAGGCTTCTCCCAGATCAATCTGAAAGACCACGCGCAATTCCTGAATTGTTTCAGTCTGCAGGACAAACTCCTCACCGGGCCGTTTGGCCATATGGCCCAATAATGGGACCATGGAAAAAACCATTCCACCTTCTGCATGACGATCAATCAGAATGGTATTTTGTGGCTTGCCCTTTGGAGGCACCAATTTCTGGAAGGGAGCGTGGCGCAGGCGATCAATGGCCGTCAACGTATGAGTATACGGCTCCAAACCCGGTTTTGGTTGTGGACGAGGAGAGGCAGTCACCTCTTTTTCCGTCGACTGTGCGCCATCTCCTTTCTCTGATACTGCCGCACGCTTAGCCAGGTTGAGACTCATGCTTGCATTCAGTTTGCTCTCGACCGGGACTGTATTGACTTTCCCTTCTTTTCCAAACGACTCTACCGGCACCACGGTGGCAGCCGTCGCTGCGGCAAGGGCAGGCTCGGACGAGGGGGTAGCCATTTTCTCTGGGGCTTTATCCGGTTGAGGCGCAACAGACAAGGATGGAACGGGTACGCTAGTCTGGGAAGTGGATTGGGTTGGCAACGCTGCAAGCAGTTCTTGACTCTTTTCTGGTGGAGCTTTTGGCCAATTCAAATAAAGCAGGGCACAGACACCCGCTGCCAGAGCAGTTCCAACCAGCAACCGCCAACGACCAGAAGATTCCTCCTTGACAGGAAGCTCTTTTACGCAAATATCAGGCGGAAATTGCGCAGGGTCGGGTAAAGAGGAGCTCTCACCCCATTTATCCCAGTCTGCTTCATCCACAACCAAGCGTATGGGCTCGACCACCTCCTCTGGCTGCAACGGTACCTCGCTGGGGGCCATTTCCAATCCAACCAGAAGGAAAGGCTCCTCTTCCTCATTCTGCTCAGGTGACGGTTCAGGGGATGGTGTCTCGACAGGCAAAGTGGCTGTTTCTTCTATACCCGACTCCCTGTTCTCGTCCCGCAATGCATTGAGTGCCTCTTCCCGGAATTTGGCTTCCAGTTCACCCAGTTGTGCCTCCGCAAACAAGTCACTATCCAACGAGGGCCGATTCGACGCCTCGATCAAAGCAGTCGAGACAGAATCCTCGGATGACGACTTATGGACGACAATCATCTCTTCTGGAACTGGCAGGTGCTGAATCTGATGTGCAGACAACTGCGTAAGGGCAACCAGAAGATCCGGCTGCAATACGGTGGCAAACAAGAGGTGTAACGTCTTGCCAGTAAAATTTTCTCCGATGTCCAGATCCTCACCCAGCCTGGGCACACTGTCAATAATGGCCCCAACGACCGAAACCACCTCCTTGAGGTGGCTCACAAACTCCCTCTTGGCCGTCCGGGAGCCTGTCAGGTGCAATTCCAGACTGTAGAATTGCAGTTGATGAAGCAGAGCTTCTGCCACTTCCTGTGGATAATGTTGCAAATCAAAGGGAATTGGTACAGGTTGTGACCAAGCCGAGAGCTGTCCGTCAAGGTTGTCAATGACATCGTCAACCAGGATTGTATTGCTGGCGGCAACATCCATAAACAGCTCTTGCAGTCTGCCCATTCCCTGTTCCAGAGAATCAATCGCCCCGCCATCCAGACGTTCCTGATGATCCAACAGGCTCTCCAACACCTGCTCTAGTGTTTGGCTCAAGCGGGAAACAGTACCCAGATCATGAAAACTGGCTGCCCCTCGAACACCCCGACAGGTTCTCAGGAATTCCTCCAGAATGGTTCTTTGCGCGCCCTGATCCTTGGCTAACAGACCGCGAACATCATCCAGTCCCTGCAGTATTCGTCGTTGCGACTCCTGAGCAAACAGTTCCAGGACGGTTGGTTCCGACATGTCACCTCTCCTTGTTTGATCCTCGACCAACAACCCCCTTGAAACAATGCGACAGCATTATTCGATCGAAAAATATCGATCAAATTTCATATCCAACAGTTTTTGCCTTATAATTGGGTTACTGTTGACAATCCGAATCGGTTTTCTGTTTTGTCCTCGCACATATTGATTCAGCAACAGCAACGTCCCAAAAGCTGCCTTGCCAACATGATAGGTATCCTGAAAATCAAGCACGAAGAGTGCGTTTTTGGGTCTGCTGCGATAAATGTCGGCAAAACCATTGCGACAGTTGTAGTCAAACATTCTGGCGATACGCACTGTGACCAATTCCTGCCCAGAAGAGTCCTCCTCAACCGAGACGGCAAATTGATGGTCCGAGTCAGCCACCCGATCCTGGAAAAAGGTGATATCAATCCCCGGCGCTCGCAATTTAGATAACTCTTTCATGATTACCTTGTTGCAGTTGCACAAGACAATCCCGCCGTCATTTTCGGCTTCCAACAACAGCAGCATGGCAACACCAGACGGCGCGACATGAACGACATTGGTAAAATCCAGGCGGTACAATCTGCCACTGGCCTTGCCCTCCTGAATGCGGCAAAAATCCAACCAGATATTGGCGCTGAAATCCCCTCTGAAATGGGCAATGGTCTCACGCTCGGTATGATGGACATATTTCAAGCCGCTGTGGGACTGATTGATCAACAGCGGAAAATGACTTGCCTCCTGCACAGAAACCAGCGAAAGTCCCGCCGCAGTCACTCTGGCCACTTTCACCGCTTCCGTCACTTTCTGACCATTCAATTCAAAGGTCAGTACTCCTTTTCTGCCCGCCTCAATGTTCTTTGCAGGGTCACCTAAAACGAGAAAAAGGGCATGCTCATTGATATCCAGGGCGTTGCCCAAGTGCCCGTCAAACTCCATGGGCAAGCCGCAAAAAGCCCTCTCTTTGCTTCTGCGATTGGTTGCTGCGCTATTGGACATCGCACACTCATCCTTCTTCGTCAGGAATCAATTTCAATTTGCGCATTTTTTCCAACAATATTTGCCGGGTTACTGGCTTGGTCAAATAGTCCGAGCAACCACCCTTGAAGTAGGCTTGCATGGCCTGCAGGGAGGAGTCCATACCGGTCACCATGATGATGGGAATCTCCTTGGCTGTCGGCTGGACCCGTTTTTCGGCAGCCCGCATCCGACCCAGTGTCTTCTGACCATCCATAACGGGCATGAGAATATCCAGAAAAACGATATCATATGGCTCTCCATCCTCCAGATCAGTAACAAAAAGCTCCAGAGCGGCTTTGCCGTCACTGGTCATGTCGCACTGACCAAAGGATTTCAAAGAATCCCTGAGCAGTTTGCGATTGTGAAGTTCGTCGTCAGCGATCAAAATTTTCATTGCATTGGCTCCTTGTTATCCAACAGGAGAATGACATTGTCCACCTGTTGCGCCAGATTGTTGCTGATGGTAGCAGCACTCTCCCACTCGCCCATTTCAATCTGTCCGATCAGACGTATGGCCTGGGCATTTACCCTGGAAGCGCCAATATGTACGGCGATATCTCTGAACCAGTGGATCTCCCGCATCACCCCCCCCGGATCCTCCCTGCCCAACCCTTTTTGCAACTGTTCAAGTCGCCCTTTGGCTTCCCGAATAAATTGGCCTTGTAATCGGATCAGCACCTCCTGATCCATCTCTTGCGGCGTCAACGGTACGGCAGTCACAACCGCTTGCGGTTTGCAAAACGGGGCTACCGCATCCACCAACTGTTGCATCCGATAGGGTTTGAGCAAAAAACCGTTCATGCCGAGGGCAACGCAACGAGCCTGTTCATTCATCATGCCCATGGCGGTCACAGCGATGATGGGAATCTGCGGATTGCCAACCTCCTCCAGAGTTCCTCCCCGGATGCGGCGGGTGGTCTCGAAGCCATCCATTTCCGGCATCTGCAAATCCATCAGGATAAGGTCGAACGATGCACTCTGCAGCGCCTCCAAGGCCAGCAGACCATTGTCTGCCGTTTGAACACGGTGCCCGAGTTTTTGCAAGATTGAACTGGCCAGTTTCTGATTTTCACTCAAATCATCAACCAGCAAAACACGCAATGATCTTTGGGAATCTTGCCGCCGCAACAATTGTGGACGGCAGGATTGCTCGTCATAGGAGGCCGCAGAACCACTCTTGGAAAAGATCCTCAGCAGTTTGGCCGCACTCACGGGTTTCTTGGCAACCAGCGGCGAAGAAAAAAATCCCGACGGATCCAACTTTGAGGCCGATGCATGGGAAGAGAGCAACAGGAGCACCGACGAAACAGAACAACCTGTACTGCCTTCGATGGGAAGTTCGCCCTGTTGCAGGATCACTTCATCAATAATGACCCACGCAAAGGGCTCACCCTGACTCTTACCTAACTTGTTCAGCAAGGCAGGAAGTTCCGTCACCAGTACCACCTGGGCACCAAAACCGGTCAAAATCTCCTCCAGAATGGTGCGCCCTGTGGCATGACTATCCGCTATCAAAATGCGCGCTCCAGACAACATGGTTTGACCAACAGCGTCCCATTGGCGTCGCCGCTGCAAACCTCTAACCTGTTCCAGGGATTCTGTCCGTTGTTCTGCGGAAAACGGCAATGTAAAGTAAAAGCAACTCCCTTGGCCCGGTTGACTGCTCAAGCTCAGTTGTCCGCCCATCAGGCGCACCAGATGGCGCGAAATAGTCAACCCCAAACCGGTACCGCCATATTTGCGGGCGACCGATCCATCCGCCTGAATGAAATTTTCAAAAATTTTATTTTGAGCCACATGGGAAACACCGATGCCGGTGTCTGTTACCGAAAACCGCAGCCACACACTCTCTTTCTCGCTGTCAGAGGGGGTGGCCTTGACCTCTAATACAACTTCCCCTGTCTGAGTAAACTTGATGGCATTATTGATCAGATTGATCAAAACCTGCTTCAATCGCAGTCCATCCCCCTGCAAGAAAGGGGACAACTCCCGATCCACACGACAGTACAATTCCAAACCCTTTTGATGCGCCTTCACTGCCATCAGATTGCAGACATCATCCAGCAAACGGATCAAGTCAAATGGAGCGCACTCCAGCATGAAGTGGCCGGCCTCAATTTTGGAGAGATCAAGAATGCCGTTGATCAAATCCTGCAGAGAGAGGGAAGAGGCGTTGATGATGGCAAGATTTTCTTGCATATCGTTGATGGAAACTTCTGAATGGACCATCAAATCGGTCAAACCAATGATCGCATTCAGCGGGCTTCGGATTTCATGGCTCATGTTGGCCAAAAATTCGCTTTTGGCCTTATTGGCAGACTCCGCTTTTTCGATGGCGGCGTGCAAAGCTTCATCCATGCGACTGCGCCAAATAATATTGGCCAGCGATCCGGCAATGCCATCCAGCAGAGGATCCAGTTCATCGTATGAATACTGCTTCAGGGTCATCAAAAGATGCAACACACCAACCGATCCACTCTCCATTTGCAGAGGAATGCAAAGATGGGCCGGTTGTACTGATTCAGCGGTTGCTTGTGAATCATGTGCATCAGAGGGGAACAGCGCCTGCGGTAAACCAATTGGCATACCCTCCTGGAAACAGGCACAATGGCTTTCTGGAATATGACGACAGGAAAGAAAGTCTGGAGAGAGACCGACGGGAACACTGGCCACCATCTGCAACTGCCTTTCTGGTTCTGCTTGCAGAAAAATGGCTCCTGTAAAATCCGCAGCAGCAAAACAATCCAGGCGGGCAATGCGCTCCAAAGCCAATTGCAATTGAACTGACAGAGAGTTTCTCTCCATGGAAAGTTGCAACAAATCGGTGATCAATTGCTGAGTTTGCAGTGCGGCAACCGCTTTGCGTTCCGAGCGATGAACACTCTCCAGTTCTTTGGCTTTCTGGTGGTGACTCAATTCCGCTGACAGCAGGGTATCTACCAAAGATGCAGAAAACTGTCTCAAGATGGTTATATCATGAAAACTGACAACAAAACAAAAACAACCACCAAACTTCATCAACTCAAGCTTAATATCAACTTCGATCGGTTGACATTCCTTACCTACAGTTTGAACAGTGTGGAATATCTTCGAAAAGGGCAGTGACAGTTCTGCCTCTCTGTCCACAAAGGATTGCAGTGCCAGTCGGTGCTGTTGCTTCAGTTCTTGCGGAACAAGGCATTCATCAACAGTCAACCCGACCACTTCCGTTCTCTGGAAGCCAAACAACCGTTCTGAAGCTGCGTTAAACTCCAGAATACACCCCCGCAGATCAGTGACAACGACCGCTCCCAGAATATGATCCAGGAAATGGCGCGTTTCAGCGCCCAATACGCCCACCCGCGAACTGACCGACCGCGAAGAAGTATTGGTCGCAACACCCGCTTCCCCTGCGTCGTCATCGTCCCTCATGCTCCACCCCCTGCACGCTTTCGACGGCATGGAAAAGACCAAAAGTCACCATGTAGGGTACAGAAAGCTGCTCGTTTCCCATCCGTATATCATAAACCCCCTGGCGGGAGTCCTGCCGCCAGACCAGACGGTAGCGCACCAAATGGCCGGGCTCGGCAGAAAAAACAATCTTTACCCGTCGGGTAACCTGGGTTCCAAAGTCAATCCGCAGGCTCTTTTTCAACTCATCCTGAACTACCGACTCCAACACGGGCCAAAGGATGGATTTCATATTGGCAGACAGAACCTGTTCTCGACCGACGCTCAAACCAACAGTGGCCGTGCGAACAAACTCATGCTCACTGACCAGCATTGTGGTACCGTATCGATTGTCCAACGGAATCTCTTCCGTGGCCAACACGACGGGCAACTCCTTGACAACTGACTCACCAAGAATCGTGATCGGTGGTAGAGAAGATTTGAGAAAGGGAACCCAAGTCCCCTCTTTTTGCTGCGCATCAATCAGTTGGGGCAGATATTTTTTGCCCAGCATTCCACCAACTACGGCGGCCAGTCCATACGGAATCAACTGCAGCATGACAAGTCACTCCCTGCAAGAAGGGTATCACAGTATCGGAATGTGCTCACAGTAATGGCTGATCACCTGTGGCGTTTTTCTCCGCAATCATTGCCTGCATCTCCTCAACGAAGCGTGGCAGATCTTCGTGCAATTGGGCCATCAAGTCATGCGCCTGTACAATGATTTCCAGATTGTCCCGAAACAGCCGCCCCACATGCTGAAAAGGCGTAACGACAATCTGCAAGGCTT
The DNA here is from genome assembly GCA_002753095.1 of Magnetococcales bacterium. Classification (GTDB taxonomy): domain Bacteria; phylum Pseudomonadota; class Magnetococcia; order Magnetococcales; family Magnetaquicoccaceae; genus Magnetaquicoccus. The sequence goes on along the minus strand of PDZU01000034.1, from coordinate 18,784 downwards.
GCTGGGTCCGTTCAAAAGAGGCTTGGCATTTTTGAATCTCTTCACTGACGTTGGCCAACATCTGGGAAATCTCTCGATCAGTACCGGTGCGCCTACCCTTCAGCAGATCGTTCAGCTTTTGCAGTGCGGAATCTTTCATTCTCTCTGCCTGTCGCCCCTCCTCCTCCAGCATCTCGATCAAAGGTTTCAGATAGATCATCAGGCGTGGGTCAATGCGCGTCTCCAGAACCTGCAGGATGGTGCTTTGCTGGCTCTCCACCTTGGTAAACAATTCAGGTACCTTGTTGAGCAGTTCCAACTGGCCCGCCAAAGGTGAGACAGTTTCGCCGCAGGCGACGGGCTGTTCTGACACTTTTTCCGTCAGACCCACCAACATCGATTTCAGGTGAGCCAGTTCCTGACGAACCTCTGCCAACTCCTGCTTCACCTCGGCATTGGCCGGACCGGCCTCCGCGCTCGGCCTCGCTTGGCTGATCGCATCCATCCGACTGACAAAGCCGTTGATACTGGCTGCGATCAACTCCATCTGCCCCAGTTTGTCATCCAGTCGTTTGACACGAGACTCTGTGGAAAGATGGACATCAACAACCTTCTTCAGCAGGTTTTCCAAGATGACAATTCGATTGTGTACCCCATCCCCTGCGTCTGCAATTTGGTTAGACATTGCACTCTCTCCCTGACTTACTGCGTTTGGACATAGACCAGCACATCGTGACACTTGATGCATCGCCCGGAAGGCGGATGAGGCCGGGGCGAGTTGGGCAGGATTGGAGGCCCCACTTTGTGATAAACAGAGATCTGCTCCCACACCTTGGCAACAGGCGTCGCCGGTTGACTGCCAGCAGGCAGTCCACCCTGAATCAGATGACAATTGGTGCATGGCCCCCAATTGGGATGCGGCATGGCCGACCCAGGCACTATGGTGGGAATGCGCTTGACCAGCATCTTCTGCAGTCGCGTGGGTGGAGGCGCCACCAACTCCAATACCGGCGCGTTCAAACCGGGTTGGGTCGGCTTTGGCATGCGTCCCAAAACCTCCCCCTGGAGTTGCGGGGATGGATCCCACAAGCGTAGCGCAACACCCGCCTTGTCCCACGAACCATCACCCAATAACCCGACAGCAATAACCAGCACCAGGACAACAGTCCCGACAATGGCCATCACGGTGGGTGAAAGTGAGTTGAACAGGCGCATCATCGTACTACCGCAACTTGTTGGACCAGAGGGCAAAACCCTCATCGTTGCGCAACTGACAAGTACGCCCACCCATACGAATCCATTTGGCGTAGATCAGAGGCACTTGGCCGCTGCGCTCAAAGGTGAAACCGGCACCATCCACCGTGGCATCATGACGCAGCGGACAGCCCAGGTAGGTCAAAAACCAACCCGGACCCACCGAAATATGGCTCTCCTTCCCTTGAGGATCCTGCAACCAGAGATGCAGTTGTCCATCGCTTTGTGGCTGCTCCGATACCTGCTGCACCTGACCACTGAAGTTCACCCGAGGTGCTTTTTGCAACAACACCATACCGGATGGCTCTGCCTGTCCAGCCACAGTCGTTCCTCCTCGGGCCTGCGCCACCACGGGTACCATGCGCAAGGATTCCTGCCCACCCGGAGTCAACAGAGCGTTGCTGGCCGTCTGATTGCCAGTCAAGACGGCAACCGACTTGCGCTCCGCTGTACGACTATCCAAAGTATCCACAAACAGTGTCAACACTGCTGCTGCCAACAGCAGCAACAGACCGCCAGTGACAATCCAATCCCCTGTGGTCATGGGCCGCTTGTTCATGTCAATCCGAAGCCTCCGCTTCCGGGGTAAGAAAGAATTGCATGCTGCCGATATTCTCAATGCTGTGTTTGATTTTCTCTTTCAGGGCAGCCAGAATCAGATCCCCTTCAAATACTTTCAATCTTCCATCGACACGCAGGTCAGCTTCCACATAAAGCGTTTCACCCAGACTGCGGGCTCGCAGATAATTGATGCCCACCACCCGAGGGAAACTGCGAATGATTTTGTACAACTCATCCAACTCCTCGACATCGGGAGAAGAGTCCATCAAGTCGTTGACGGCTTCGATAATCAGTTCTACGCCAATTTTAATGACCAACAGTGAGAGCAGAATGGCCGCCAATGGATCAGCAATAGGAAAATCCATAATGGTCGCAAAAAAGAGCCCGACCACCATCCCTACCGAAGAAAAGGCATCCGAGCGGTTATCCCAGGCATTGGCCATGATGGCCGGGCTGTTGTTTTCCACCGCCACACACTTCTGATAGTGAAACATCAATTCATTGCCCACGGTGGAAACCACGGCAGCAACCAATGCCATGTTTTCCGGGGCGGCATAAGTGTGGTTGATGATGCTCATCAGGGCATCCACCAGAATAAAAACCGACCCAACCGCCAAGATCAAACCGACGATCCCAGAGGAAATATGCTGGATTTTGCCATAGCCATAGGCAAATTTTTCGTCTGGAGGACGATCAGAAATACGCAGACTGATCAGGGTAAAAACACTTGCCAGCAGATCCGCCAACGAGTGAAAGGCATCAGCCATCAGTGCCGCACAGTTGGTCACCAGAGAGACGATCACCTTGTAAACCACCATGAAGACATTGAACCAGATGGAATACCAAGTCACTTCATCGCGACATTGGGTACAATGAGGATATTTCATGGCCTGTTCACCTCGACAGAATGCGGTACATCGCCAGCAGGCTGGAACGGAAGAGAGGAACCGAGTGGCGCTTCTGGGACAGTGGGTACTCCCTGGTCCACCTGAGCAGGCTCGACAGGAACCACGTCTCCAACTTTAGCAGCTTCAGGCTTGACCTCCGTTGCCTGCGGCATGATGGGCACTGCAACCTCCACCGTATTGGTGGTGGGTGACACCGGATCAATGGCCGTCGGTACAGGCAATGATGTGGCGGGGGTCGGAACCGTCAACACAGATTTCTCAGCTACGACAGGTTTGACCGCAGGCTGGGCTGCAATGTCAGGCACTTTCGGTAATACCGCTTCTGGAGTGGCGGGCTTGACCACAGCGGCAGGAGCACTCGGCAACACCGCTTCTGGAGTGGCGGGCTTGACCGCAGCAGCAGGAACACTCGGCAATACCGTTTCTGGAGTAGCGGGCTTGACCGCAGCAGCAGGAACACTCGGCAATACCGTTTCTGGAGTGGCAGGCTTGACCACAGCAGCAGGAGCACTTGGCAATACCGCTTCTGGAGTGGCGGGCTTGACCACAGCAGCAGGAGCACTTGGCAATACCGCTTCCGAGGTAACAGGCTGGGTCACTGCCCCCATATCGCCACCAAGGTTGCTCTGCTCACGCCGAACATTGTTCCCTTGATGTGGCTTGCCACTCTGATGATTGGAAGGATCAAATTCCATTTCGGGAATCAGACGAATGAACTTATTGCCATTCAAATCCATGTTGGCATTTTCCGGTCCCACCTCGGCTGTAAAATAGGCGTGACGCTTGAATCCCAGTACCTTGGCCATGATCGACCAGGGAAATGAGGTCACAGTGGTATTGTAAATACGCACCTGCTCGTTGTACTCATCCCTGCGTTTGCTGATCATGTTCTCGATATCCATCAGCTTGTCCATCAGTTGCTGATAGGTGGTGGAGGTCTTGATATCGGGATACTGCTCCACTAAAGCAAATAGACGAGCCAGAGCCGATGAAGGCATTTCACCTGCTGCAGGTGTCATGCTGGCCTGTTTGCTGGCCGTGCGTCCCGCCATATCAATGCGCCCATCCGATACATAGCGGAACACCTCCTGCTCCAGCATGGCATGGTTCAGGGTCAAATTGACCAGGTTGCCAAACAGGTTGGAACGCCGTTGCAAAGCATCATGGATGTGTCCCCGAGTGGAAAGCACCATCTCTTCTGCGGCAATGAAACGGTTAAAATTGTAAAATGTCGTTCCCAACAGAATAAGAGCCGCGCCAACAGAGGCCGCCAGAACCAAATTCCTGGTTCTGGTGACTGGTATTGGCACGGCAAAAGAGGCCTTTTCTTCCTGATAAAGCTGACGCATCAGCTTGCGCATACGTTGCATGCGCTCACTGCTGGTCATTTCCAGACCAGAGCCGTCAATCTCATCCAAAGGGTCAGACTTGTCCGTCATGATGCGCTGGTCCCATCCCAGTTTTCTTGTAATACCTCTTTCATCTCCCTGGTCTTCTTGAAGAAGACAACCGCCTCTTCATGCTTGCCCTGCTGGTCCAACACGAATCCAATGGATTGATAGATTTTCAGTTCGTTGGGCCGAATGGTCAGTGCATTCTGAAAAGCTTCTATGGCAGCGTCATACTCGCCCAAATGGTCGAGTGCCAAGCCAAGGCGATAGTGCAGGTTGAAATTGGTTGGACTTTTTTCCAAAGCGGCCCGCAAAACCTCCACAGCCTTCTGATACTCCTTGGCTTGGATGTAGGCCATACCCAAAATTGAACTGACACGGGGCGTAGCTGTTGCCGGAGAGTGGTTGGCTCTTTCCAGCACCAGAATGCCCTCGCGCGTCTGTTCCGTCTTGAGATAGGAGTATCCCAAATGGAACAGAGTCTCCTCATCGTCCGGCCAATAGCGAAGCACCTGTTCGAGCAGTGGCATGGCCTGCCAATGTCTGCCCTGCTTGGTATGCGCAACACCACGCTCTCGATAAAAGTGGGCCCGAACCCGGTCATCTACCGTAAAAAGTCTATTGAAACCGTCTATGGAGTTGGCGGCAACCTGCTTGACCACGCCCAGGAATGCGTGAGAAATCAACCTGACTTCGTCAACAACACTGACGGGAGAATGCTGCTTGCTCATGGATTTTTCATCCTCTTCCCAATTTTATTGAATAATCTGGTGGCAGGCCTGACAAGGCCCCCGGTCTTTATGCGGTACCGGGACGCCCGCCCGGATTGCCGGAGGTGGCAACACAATACCATCCGGATCTGGCACAATATGTCCAGTGGCACCAATGGCATGACACTGGGTACAGGGTCCTCGGTAGGGATGCGGCATGATCTCCCCGGGCAGAATCATCGGTGCAGTCTCCACCTGTGCCTGTCCCAAAGTGCCCTTGGCTACCAGGACAAAATTCTGCACCTTGCCGCCACGATAGACCGTAATGGTGGCACTTTTGGCCAACTGAATCCGTTCAGTCGCTGTTTTCAACTCCTCCAAGGTCCGAATCCGCTGACTGTTCACCGCCAGAATGACATCCCCGGCCAGTAGACCGGCAGCAGCGGCATTCAGGGTAACCTCATCCACCAGCAACCCCTCCAACTCTGTCGGCAAACGCAATTTTTGCTTCAATTCGGCAGAGAGAGGCAACGCTTCCAACCCTTTCCAATGCCCCTCAGCCAATTTGGCCTTAGGATTCAGAAACGGCTTAAGGCTATCGGTACGAGAAGCAGGCAGGCCCGCTTGAACAACAGGCAGCGGAGTACCCTGAGCAGGGGAGACAACGGAAGTCGGCTTCTGACCTGTGGCAACAGTCGCTGCGGGAGAAACCGCACTCGGACCGATCGCAGCAGACAAAGGTAAGCCGCGTTCCGAAGTCTGGCTGACAGCAGAAGTCGATTGCCGCTCAGCACCGGACTCAGAAAACAGGGCCACGACCATCAAAGCCATCAGCAGCAACAATCCCGCTGTCACCAGAGAAACAGGGTCAAGTTTCATGGCAAGAACATCCTCACAGCAATAACAAACATCAGGACGGCATAAATCCAACGCAACATGTTCAGAGGAATGACCGACGTCAACCAGGCTCCCACCATGCCCCCCAAGAAGGCTCCGGGGGTCAGAATCAGGGCCATGGTAATCGGCGTGTCCAGATCAAAAGAACCCGACTTCACCCCATGCCACAGGGCCACCACGGAACCAACCAGTGAGGAAAAGAAAACCAGGGTCGCACTATTGGCGATTGCATTGCGCAGCGGCATGCGGGCAATATAACGCTGTAACGGCACCTCAATGACACCACCGGTAATGCCCAGAATACCGCTGATGAGTCCCATGGGCAGACCGAGTACGCCATGCCGGGTTGCCGGATAGCGCCAGGAAGGTACCGGCAGGGATTCGTCCATCTGCGTACCAAAATAACGCTGCAACCATGCCAGCACGCCCGTTTCATTCTGTCTGGGAAGAGCGTTTTCTTCATCCAGTTCGGATGGCTTGCGGTGGGTTTCCGCAATCTCCACCAGCATCTTGATACCCAACAACAGGGCAAACCCACCCAACAACCATTCGATCAGCAATTTGCTCATGATGTTACCGAGAAAATAGCCGACAACCATGCCTGCCATGGCCCAAGGAATTAACGGCTTGCAAAACTCAAAATGCAACAGACCATGGCGGTGGTAGCGCAACATCGCCGCACCATACATGAATATGTTGGTAATGTAGGCCACCGGTCGAACAAGCAACAGACCGTAGCCGAAAAACCAAAGCAAACCGGTAACCTTGATGATTCCCCCACCCATGGTCATCATGCCACCGCTGATGCCTGAGACAAATCCCAATAGCAGCAAGCCAATAAAGTTGCTCGCACTGTAACCAAAAATCCGCAACGACGGAGCGTGCGAAGGATCATTGAGTACCTGCGACGGAGGCGTCGTGTCCACCGTGCCTGTGGTCGGTTCCAGCGCCACATGCTTGCCCAAAGAACCCAGGTTCAGGATACCCTGCGCCCTTTGCCACCATTGATCCGCCGCCCGCGAGGGCCTGGGTGAAACGACAGGGGGATCACTGGCGGCGACAGACTGGTCTGCTGCCGCAACAGTCGTTGGCACCATCTTGTGGGCGAAGGTAACCACCTCCTGAAAATGGGTCACCAGCACATGGGCTGGTACGGCAAAGCCCTGTACCGAACCATCCGGGTTTTGCACCGCCAAGTTGATGCCCACCAAATGGCCATGCTGATTAACAAGCGGACCACCACTCTGGGCCCAATGAAATACCGAGTTGGTCTTCAGCAGATGGGTCAAACTCAGGTTGGCCACGGCAACAGGAGAGGTCAGATCCATACTCTCCACCACACCGACTCGTTCAACGACATCCGTGCCATAGGGGTCGCCCCAGGCCTGAACCAGTTCACCCACCTGCGGCAATGGTGACTGACTGACCGAAGCATAGGGAAAGGGATCCTGAGAAATGATCTTGATCAGGGCCAGATCATGTTGCGGAACAACCTTGACGGTTTTGGCGGGATATTGTCGCGGACCAAAAGGCGTCGCCACTCGCACCTGAATTTCACGCAAATTCTGGATTAGATGCTGGGCTGTAACGACATACCCTTTGGGATTGACCAGCACCCCTGAACCGGCTGAAATATAGGTGTTGGCATCCTTACCGGAGGTTTGACTGATGCCTGAAATGTTGACCACGGTGACCCGCAAGGGATTGGGATCCGGTTGCGCCAACGCCACAGACTGGGCAACCACCCCGCTCTGGGAAGAGGCATCCGATGCCGACACACTATTTTCCTGATGTCCCAGGCTCAATTGGCTGCGGTGGTCCCGAACCAAATGAACACCCCAGGCCACCGTGCCAAAAAAAAGCAACAGCAACAGGACAGCGGGAGCCCGCCAGGACTGCCGACAAAAAGGAACCAGACGGGATGAAGAGTCACGGTGTCTCATGTCAGGTGATCACCAGAATGTACAAAGACGATATCCCCAAAAAAATGGCTGCCACAGGCACCCCCCACTGCAAATAACTGCGAAAATCGAAACGTTCGCCAGCCAGATGGACAGCTTGCGGCAGGGAACGGTGATCATTTGCCATCACACTGGCCACCACTGGCCCAGCCGTTGCGCCACTGAGCGCTGCCGAAGAACCGGCCAGGATACCCAAGGAGAGAGACCACCAGACTGCACTACCAGGAAAAGTCACATTCATGGCCTGGGCAACCGGCACCAAAAATGCGGTCGATGGACCGGCATTCAGGAATGGTGTCAACAAGGCAGCAACCCACATCAGCACTAGCAACGACAAAGTGGCATTGCCATTCCCCAGTGCAACGATCATGTCATGCACACCACCCAGCACACCAGCAGCCTGCAGGCCGCCAACCATGATGAACAATCCCAGGAAAAACAGCAGATCGCCCCCGCTGACTGCAGCAAACACCTCCTGGAGCGGAATGCGTCCCAACGCCAGGATAATCAGGCCGGCCATGAAAGAGAGTAGCGCTGGTCGCACTCCCAACAGTTGCGCCAGCAGAAAACTGAACAGGGTCATTGCGAAGACACTCAAACCAAGCCGCAGCAGATACGGATCCAAACCATCCGGGCTGCGTGATCCAACAGGCGACCGCGCCTTCATAGTGGACTGTATGGTAGCCAAATCCTCCGGGCTGATTTTGCCAGAGACCATTGGGAAACGCTGTTGGAAGAAAAACAACAAGGCAGCCAGCAACACCAGACAGGGCACCATCATGCCCCCGATAAAATCATCGAAATGGAGGCGAGCTGCCGCACCAATGATCATGTTGGGGAAGTCGCCCACCAGGGTAGAAGCACCGCCCAGGTTGGAAGTAATCAACTCAGCCGCCACAACCACGGCAGGTTCCATGGCCAACGCCCGGCAGACAATCAGGGTCAACGGCACCATGATGAGCATCACCGAAAGATTGGTGAAGGCCAAAGAGAGCAGATAGGTGCTCAGAGTCAGCAGAACCATGATCAGCAGCGCATTACCGCGTGAGTACGCTACAAATCGGCAAGCCAGATGATGAAATATACCGGAGCGAAAGAGACAGTTTGAAATCAGCGACATCCCAAACAATAACGCCAGAGCATCAAAATAGATGGCGGAAAACGCCAACTTCATGGAATAAAATCCCTGCGTGGTGCCAATCAACAAAAAAAGGGCAGCTCCCCCTATCATGGCCAGCCCACGATCAACCAGATCTCTCTGCACCAGAACAAACAGGAGGGCAAACAGCACCAAGGTCACCACTGCTGGGCTCATCGGGAAGCCCCCCCTGGCGACTCAACAGCTTGCCGGCTCTCTTCCAACTGTCTGCGCAGTTGCACGATCTCTTTGTGGATGTAGTCGAATTCGGCAACGGAACCACTGTCAGATTTAAAATGGACACTCACATCGCCCAGGTGCGGTACCATGCGTACCAGCAAATCTTCAACCCACAGACTGATCTCCTTCCCCTGTTCCACTGTCAATTCTGGATCAACTCCAACCACCAGGGAGACCCAGATTTCTTGCCCAACCCGGCGAGTCCGCACATCCTCGACACTTTTCACCCCGGAGACAGAGGCAGACAACTCACGAATTTTGTGGACCAACTCCTGGGGAGCGGAAGCGTCCATCAACCCCTTTACAGCCTCCCAGGTTATTTTTGTCCCCAGATGGAAAAGGTCAACGCACTCGCCAACAGCCACCACGGCATCAAGCCAGGGCAAATCAAGATAATGGGAACCAATAATACCCAACGCCACTGCCAGAGATGAATAGGCGTCGGATTTTTGGTGATGGGAGAGCACGCTGACCATTGGACTGTTGATCTGGTGAGCCACACAGCGCGTGTAGTACCAGAGGAACAGGTTGGCCGCAACCACAAAGAGGGCGGCCCACAGGGCAATCATGTGCGGCGCCTGATGGGGTGCACCACTGAGCAACTTGTCGGCTTCAAAATAGACAAACACCCCGGTAATCGTCATCATTGACAAGCCAACACACAGGGAAAAGAGAAACTCCGCCTTACCATGACCGAACTGGTGCTGTTCATCCAGAGGCTGTTTGGAAAATTTGAGCCCCAGAATGATCAAAAAAGAGGTCAAAACATCCTTGGCAGAGTAGAGAGCATCCACCAGCAGAGCCTGAGAACCGGCGATAACACCGACGAACACTTTCAGGATGGAGATGGCCAGATTGGCGATCAGGCCAATCCAGCCAACCGAGTGATAGCAAACAACGCACTGGGGATAGCTCATGAACGGTGTATCCTCTTTACACGATCAAAAACCGGATAGACCGGAATCACAAATCTTCTTTGCGCCGGTTGCGCAGAGCGCGTCGCGCCAGATGGCTGACCGTTGCCACCACAAACCCGCAGATGAATGCCCCCGAAATAATCAAAATCAGGGGCACCTCTACTGGTGGCCCAAAAATGAAACGAATCTGGGCCGGAACCATATTCTGAGTCGCAAAGATGAGCAGCAACAAAGAAAGTAGCAAAGATGCAAAGGGTCTACTCACTGTTCAATCCATCCCATACCCGGCGCGACATCCCAGACAATTTCCTCTGAGTTTCAACGGCCAATTGCCCAATGCCCTCGATTACCGTTCAGATAGACTCGGCCCATTTGCCAATCAATGGGAGTCTCCAGGCTCTCCCCATAAAAACCGAAACCAAGCCGATGATCGAAAAGGCAAAACAGAGCAGCCCGGACAGGTTGAAAAAAATGGCCCCAACACCAGGGACCACCAAGCTATAAATGGCCAAGACTTCCCACATCCACAACATGATTCCCTGGCGGGCATGAAACCGCACATAGGCGTTATCTCTGTTTACAAGGAATGGCACCAGGGACAGAATACCCAGGTAACTTAAGGCTGCCATCATTTTGGATCCCAGGCCCGCAGGCGCGTTCAGCGTCGTTTCCATATTGATTTTCTCCGTAACTCTCCAGCAAATAAGGATGAGTGTCGCTTAGTCCACGCCTACTTCACGGGACGCGAGACTTGACCAACCTGCTCCCAGTATTGCGGTGGCAACTCCATCGCCAATTTCAGAGCACCGGCACCACCACAAAAATCAGGGTCCGGTACCGAACGAACAAGCACCTCACCATACTGGTGCATCTGTTGGCAAATCATTTTGTCTAATCCGCGAATATGGGCACCACCGCCCGTAAGATAAATGTTGCGCAAGGCATCTTCCTGATCCTCAGGATCAAAAACTTTGATCAAGGACTGCAAATGCTCGACTATTTCCGACACCACGGTTTCACATGCGGTCCGCACCTCGCGAGTCAAATTGCAGGTACCCGGCTTGCCGGCGATTCGCACGTTGACGATTACCTCCTCCGTGGGAGCACCTACAAAACCGTACTGTTCTTTGATCTTGCGCGCCAGATTGTTAGTCATCTGGACTTCGGGATAATTGTCCCGAATCAAATTTTCCAGCACCAAGTCGATATAGTTGCCCGCCTTCAACACCGTTACCTGTTCGTCACCAGACGGAATACTACCTTTCATGGCACATATATCCGTGGTACCAGCACCAATATCAATCATGATGGCATTATTCAATTGATCGATCTCATAGGCCGCCATGAACGGTTCGGAGACCACCATGGAAAGATCGAGCAACTCTTGAGTAATCTTCAACAACTGGTTCTTATTGAACATGGATGCCCGTGCCGGCACCCCCAACACACCATAGATACGATCACCCGGTTGCGGATCTGCCAGATTGATCACATGTTGGATCAACAATTTGGCCGACTCGGCGGCCTGATCGTTGGCCTCTTTCAACACCCCATCTTCCAACGGATAGTGAATATTCAGATAGGATTGCCGTTTGAGCGCTTCTTCACCGATAATGTGCGCTTGGTGCATCAACTTGACACCGATAATGTCTTTCGGATAACCGACCACAGAGCGTACCATTGCCCGAGCCCCTCGATTCGACAATACCATGGTCCGCGAAGTACCCAGATCGATACCAAGCAACAGAGGGCTGCGTTCTGCTGTCTTCATTTTGCCTCATCTCCTCTAACCAACTGGATGGAACAGAATTAATCGAACCAGGAAACCTGCTCATTTCTCGGCAGAAGAATCTTTCCTGGTAGGCTTGAAGGCTCGGAATAGTTCGCTCACAGCCCCCACCACCGGCATCACCACGATACCCACGGTTCCGATCACCATATTGCCACTGCCCTTGACGATATCCGTCACACCACCAGCCACCCCACGCACACCACCAGCCAAACGATCAGCCGCTCGACTGGTCCCCGTGGGTCGGGGTGGTGGCAACTGCTCTTCGGGCTCTGGAGCAGGCACCGGAACAACCCGCTTTACTTTGCTGGTAACGCGCTTGGAGGAGTGCACGACAGCTCCCACCATATCCCCAAGGGCATTGTAAATACCCGTTCCAAGAGATTCTACTGCAACCTGACCATCGCCACTCTGCGAAGAACGACGACGTGATCCGCCTCTGTCAGCCTCGGTGGCCTCCTGAGCAGAGATACCTTCATCCTGATGCTCCGCATCTGGCATGGCCGCAGAAGGTGCAGCAGCAGACGCAGCAACAGATGGCTCCTCCGGCAACGGCGACTCTCCCTGTAATTGACGCAGAAAAGCCTCTATCGCCTTAGCCTGGGTGGGTGAAGGAACATTTTCCTGCTTCTGCCGCAGGCTGGGGGTGGCAGTACGTGGCGCCGGAGGAACCAGTCCACCCGGAGGAACGGACAACACCGCCTCCACCTCTTCACCCCGTGCAGAGGTCAACTCGGATGGCGTCACGACAGGGTCTGCCGCTTCAGACTCCTCCACAGTAGCCACTACAGCCTGCTCATCCTGAGGTTCTGTCGATACTGTTTGCAGTTCGACGGCTGGCACCTCCTCCGCAACAGTCTGCGGAACGGTTGCATGTACCATGGATTCAGCCGCTTCTGCGACCCCAACCACCTCATCGGTCGCAGCGACAACCGCCGACGCCTCCACATCTGCATTGACCGGTGGCTCAGTGACTGGTTCTGTGGAAACCGGCTCACTCTTGGCCATCACCTGCACGCCCCGCATTTTGAATCCCTCGTCCAGCTTTTTGGAAGCAGCATCACGAATCAACTGCAGCACACGTTCCTTCTCTGCTGCTGCCACATAGGGAGCCTTTTGCGGAAGGTGCTTGGCCACCACCTCTTCACCCTCAGACACCACTACCGTACCATGCAACGAGGCCTCCACTGCGGACTCTGTCACCGAAACATCAGCCTCTGCAGTGATTTCAGCATCCGCAACTTCTGCACCCTCAGTATCTGCCACACGGGCCTTGTTGCGTGCCATTTCTGAAAAACCATCAGCCAATTTGGCCATTTCCAGCTTTCTTTCAGCAACCGCCGATACAGAAAGAGGTTCAACCACTGCCGAGGAAACAGCCTCCACTGCTGCCATGGTTTCCACGGGAGCCACCGTGTCATCAGCCCCTGTTACCTCAGCCACAACAGCTAGCTCTGCCGATTCGGCAGAGGTCACATCAAGAATCGGCTCCTGCGTGTGCTCCACTTCCAGGGCGGAGGCCACTTCCTCAGACAAACCGGATGCCTCCGTCACAGTTACTTCCGCAGCAATCTGCTCCACGACCGCCACTGCTGCCTCGTTAACCTCGACCTTCTGTTCCGTTTCCGCAACCCATTCAACCTCGCTGGCCACTTCACCCACCTGTTCGGAAGCAACAACGGCCTCCAGAGCACTCTCTGTTGGCACAACGTCACCTGCAGATGACTCTGCACTGTCAGTCATGGCAACACTCTCACTCCCAGTCGGCCAACCACCACGAACTTCCACCTCTTCCGCCACGGACGCCAGCACACTCAGGCTGGCCAAATAACCGGCATCCTCTGCCACTTGGCTCGCCGCCTGTTCCACCGCCAAACCTTCCGCTCCCAGCACCAGAGGGGCCATTTCAACCGGCTTTTCATCCTGCTGGAGAGCGTCATGATTGGCAGCAGCCTCTGTTGCAAGCGAAGCCTCCTTGTCCGCAGGGAAACCATTCTTCAGTTTGTCATCCAACTGCTTCTGCAGAACATGGTCCAATCCCCTGGCCAGTACATCCATGTCCATCTCGGCCTGTGGCATTTCAGAAGCACTCTCCTTTTTGTCAGAGGCGGAGCGCTTGGCCCCATTCCTGCCTACCCCGGAACCTTGCTTTTGCTTATCCATCCATTCATCTCCCGATCATTCGCTAACCTGCCAAATTGTAAGATGGTAAAAACCAGTTATTTCAGAGTGACAAACATGCGCTTGCCGTCCCGTTCCACATCCAGCAAAATGGTTTTGGCCGTCGTGGCTGCCTTGATGGCTTGGTCCAACTGGGCATTGGAGCCAACAGGCAATCCGTTGATTGCGACCACGACATCATTCATACGCACCCCGGCTGCATCTGCCGGCAGACCGGGATCAGTCTCTTTGACCACAGCCCCCTGCTTACCCTTGAGAGCAGGATTCTTGGTTACCATCGCTGCGTCAATCGGGTTCAGTTCCATGCCATTCCATTCAAATTCAGTTGGGACAGCCGCTGCTGGTGCTGCACCTGTCTTGCCTGCTGTGGTCCCAGCCTGATTGACTGCAGGTATCCCAGCCGTTGCAGCAGGAGCTGCCACAACAGTCGGAACAGAAGTCAGACGCAGGGAGAGATTTTTGCGCCCCCCCTCACGCAACACGGAAAGTCTGGGTGTCTCCCCGGCAGCAAACCCTTGCAGACGACCAACCAACTCTTCTGGCGTCCGCACCCAACGACCATCCAGTTTGAACAGAATATCCCCTGTCATCATACCGCCGTTTGCTGCCTCGGATCCTTCCTGGACATTTTGCACGAACACACCACCGGCAAACGGCGGCTTGAATCGTTGGATCAACACAGGATCCATGGCCTTGAAGGTGGCACCGATGATGGTTACCGTCGACGATACTGAAGCCGGCGCAACAGTCGGTTCTGTGGCCGACGGGCTGGCCAAAGCTACATTGAGGCCACTGGCACCAGATGGCACTCCCTGGAAGGCCGGTTGACGCACCAGGGTGCCACCCAGAATGACGTGGCAGCTTTCACAAGTCCCCCGGTCACCATGTGGAGCCACAGAGTTTGCCGGAATGGGTGGCGGAGTCGTGCGACGACCTGCCACTGTTTGATTTTGTCCAACTGTGGCAACCGACATGGCGGGTGTCACCTCTGGAATGGTCACCACCTCGGCAAGAAATTCACGCACTGCATTGACCGGAACAGCAAATCCAACACCGGAGAACGCCTGGGTTGGCGAATAGATGGCGGTATTGATACCCACCACGTAACCATAACGCGAAACCAGGGGGCCCCCTGAATTGCCCTGGTTGATTGCAGCATCGGTCTGCAACAGATCCTTATGGATCACCCCCTCAATGGCCACGGCCTTGCGGGATCCTGAAACAATTCCCTTGCTCACGGTCTGATCAAGACCAAAGGGACAGCCGACGGTAATAACAGGGTCGCCGACCTGGATCAAATCACTATTTCCCATTGGCGCAGCCTGCAACGGCAATGGCGTGTTGATTTTTAACAAGGCCAGATCACGCATCGGATCCAGGCGCACAATATCCGCCGGATAACGCTGGGTACCTTGAGGATTAAACACCGTAACAAAAATGCTTTTTGACTTTTCTACCACATGGTAGTTGCTGATGATATAGCCATCAGACGAGACAATGACGCCTGAACCGATGCTCTCCATGGCAACACCGGAATAAGGGCTAGCGAATTTCAGCGTATTGTCTGCACCCATCTGCGTACCGGACGGAGAAGCTGCTACGGGCTGCTGCACACTGTTTGCTCCCCCTCCCACTGCTACATTCGCATTGCGATCCTGGGTACTCACGCTCACCACACTGGGCAGAATCGATCTGACCACAGTGGCGAAAGAGTCCCGGTCCGTAGTTACTGTTCCAGAACCGCTGGGATGACCGGGCCAAAAGGCGGCAGGCTGGGCAATCCCCATCCCCGGTCGAATACTCTGGATCGGAGTACCAGGAATTTCAGCGACAGCCTGCAAACCTGACTGACCTGAGTTTCGGGCTGTTTTCAGTACCTTTTGTGTTTTCTCGGAATCGACACCAATCTCATCGAGAAAACTGTTCATGTACCAGTAGCTGCCCACCAGACCCGCCACGGCCAGACCGCCAACAATCAGCAGATACTTGCGATAGGCAAGCCCGCATTCAACACCCTTGATGGTAGCGAACGTAGACATCGGAGTCTACTCGCCCGCACGAGGTGAATTTTCCATCAATTCGCTATCCGGCTGTTCAGGCGTTGCACCGCCATCGCGCATTTTTGTCACCCCGGCTCCCAAGGCAACCAACCCGAGAACAAGCAGCACCAATGGCACCAGACCGCGCAACAGTTCGACCACCGACCACCACCAGATTGATGCTCCCCACAGTCCCAAAGCCACCGACAGTAACCCAAACACGATTGTAGGCATGATCAGCCTTTCCTCCCAACAGAAACTATACGGACGACAAACCTTCCCCTCTTGACGAAACGCCCTCGTCGGCGTCCAACTTCATCACGGCCAATGCATAACCAAACAGCAACAGATTGACCACACCCGTAAAAATGAAGGGTGCTGTCGGACCAATCCAGTCAAAGAGAATTCCTCCCACCTGCAGGAAGAAAATCACCCCAAAACAGCCAACCGTGTTGAATACGCCCAACACGGAACCACGAATATTATCGGGTGCCAAATCCAGCACTAAAGTCTGGGGAAGCAGGATGCAACCGGCTTGTCCAACACCTATTAGGAAAACCGGCAGCAGAATCCACCAGGAAAAAGGGTTGTACACCAGCCCCATTGCCGAAAATCCCAGCGCAGACAAAAACAATCCAATGGCCATGGCTGGAATCCGCCCAATGCGCAGCGTCAATCGGCCCCACACGGGGATGGAAATCAACACAACCACGCCCAACAGGCCAATGACCAGCCCAGCCCGTGAGGCCGCCTGGGCATGGGTTGTTCCCGTGACCAAATCGGCAAAGTAAATGTACCAAGTCATCAAGAACAACCCAACAATGACCATGTCATTGCGCGAGGTCAGCGCCGAAAGAAAACTGAGCCGGATACCACGCTTGTGTTTGACCAATTCCCATACCTCCTGGAACGGGAAAGTGATCTGTTCTCTCGGTTGAGTTGTCTCGACCAACAACTGTCGCGAAAGCCAAGCACCCACCAAGGCAATCAGGGCGGCCAACCACATGGTAAGTGTCAATCCGGCCCTTTCGGCAAACTGCATCAGCACGGCGTAGACCAGGGTCACGCCGAAGGCCATCATGAAACCGACATTGGCCAACTGACGCGGGCGATCCTCCACATTGCTGTAGTCACCGCTTAATGTCGCCACCTGTGGCCAGACCATTGTTCCACCCACAGACATCAAAACCCGCACGACATAAAAAACAACCAGCGAGTTGACCCCCAGAAAGGCGGCGATGGACAGGTCAAAAGGGGCAATCAAGGCCGTGATGCCGGAAAGAAGAAAACCGTATACAAGCAAAGGCACCCGACCAACCCGATCCGAGACATAGCCCAGATAACCCACCAGCACCAGATCCACCAACTCGGTAATCACTTGGATATTGGCATTGACAAACCCGGCATTATCTCGGGCCAGCCCATGGACAACACTTAGGTAGAGCGGTTGGACGGCCACCACCAAAGTCAGGAAGATCATACCCAACGCCACAACCAGATACAGGGCGTTGTGCTGGTGTCTCAGAAGTTGCTCACGCTCTGCACTCTGTTCTTGAGGCCCTGCAGACCGAGGAGGGGTACTGTCGGTAAAAGAGACGGACATGCCTACCGGCTCCCCGCCCCAAAAAGCGTCTCGGCCACGTCGGCAATGAATGGAATTTTCCATGACTGGCTCAACGCCACAGAAACAAGACCGAACAGGCTTAGGAAGGCAACCAGCACAGTTGACGTGCTGAACAAATAAGGTCCAAGGCCAGGGAAGTGCATCACGAACAGGGACAACACCCCCCAAACCCACAGCACCAATCCCTGGCGGGCATGAAAGTCCACAAATGAATCGCTCCTGTTGAACAGCAGGGGGACAACACACAGCACCCCCATATAGCTAAACGCGGCCATTACTTTGGCTTTCATCTCAACCTTACTCATTCCAATCCCTCCCCTACTAGCTGATGGCGTCTTCCAGTGCCTCTTCCTCCAGGGGACGCTTCATGTAGCTGTGAATGCCAACCCCCACCGCAGCAATGGTAGCAACCAGCAATATGGGGCCCAAGGCACCCAAACCAAGACCCAGGCCCAGACTGGTACCCGAACCGGTCCAAATAGTACCACCTGCCGCAATACCTTTAGCGCCTGTTGCACCCACAGCCGCGCCAGCCACACCCGTTGCCCCCAAAGCCGTCTTGCCGCCAAGGGTTGTCACACCTGCTGCGCTGGCACCGGTGTTGGCACAAACCACCCCTTTGCCCACACTTGCCCCTTTACCAACAGCCACGCTTTTTCCTGCCATGGCACTGGCAGCACCACCCTTACCACCAACCTGGCAGGCTCCACCCAGAGCGCCCTTGCCGACGGCACCTTTGGAAGCCCCTGAAGAGGCTTTGGCAGCCGCTGTTTCCATCTCTTTTTCCGTGACCCGCATACCCATCTGCTGCATGGCCACGCCGGTACCTGCTGCACCTTTAACCGCCGCACCACCCACACCCTGATGCAGGATCAGCCATTTTCCTGCCTGAGCTGTCCCGATAGGAGCCTTGCCCACCGTCACGGTTTTACCGACCAATGCAGTAAGCTGACCGGATTGTCGAGCGCCTTCCAGCTTGAGGGCCACCATATTTTCCGCCCCACCACCAGCAACCGGCTTCAGAAAAATCCAGTTGGCCATGCCATCGCCGGTGGCTACCGTGCTACCTACTGTAAAGGTCTGACCCGCCAGCATGGGCACCTGGGCTGCCTGAGCGGCGCCGCTTAACTTGAACATCATCGTCTCTGCTGCCATTGCACAACTCCCTGAAAAAGGCGGTAACAAAAACCCAAAC
>PDZU01000121.1 GCA_002753095.1 Magnetococcales bacterium | reverse complement strand
GTCTTCTCCTGAGGTGAGTACCTTCTGCGCTTCTTCTCCATGCTTTGTTCCTCCGTTTGATAGCCATTGTATGTAGCTTATTAAACGAAGGCAACTGTCCGATTTCATCTGAGGCAACACACAACAAGCCACGAATGACTTTGGCAAGCCAAAGACCGGAAGCACGACGGATACCCCCCCTCCAACCAGGAAATAGCTGATGGAGATATGGTGGCGATTCGACGATAGAGGAGCGAGAGTCACGGCACCGGGAGAACGTAGGGATCCTGACATCATCATGCACGTGGTAGGCACCGGTACCAGCCAGGGGGGCAGTCATCCGAGGGGCGCGTCATCTTGTCAGGGTGGGTGGTGGTGGATCTTTTGGCGACGGAGGGGCATCACTCTGGCAGGAACCCACCAGGAACCCACGCCACGAGGGGAACCCAACAAGCGGTAGATTTGCCGTCAACAGAGGAACCCGAAAAATCAAAAGGAACCCATAGAGGAACCCAAAACAAAAACGGCCACCGCATGGGTGACCGTAAATGCTTGATTCTATTGGTAGCGAGAGTGGGACTCGAACCCACGACCTACGGATTATGAGTCCGTCGCTCTAACCAGCTGAGCTACCTCGCCGCAAGAACCGGTATTCTAGCGATCTGAACGAATCTGTCAAGAGTTGCCGGGGGAAAAATCAGAGCAATCGTACCTGAATTTTTTTCGCATCGTGATTCAGGCAACACGGTGCATGTCGGGCTGCCGCCCTCCAGGAGCGTGCCCCTGCGGGGCACAGATTGTGGCGCGTGTGAAAGTGCGCCAAACGTCATGGCGCTGCCCTGACAACCCGCAAGGGGAGTAATCTCCCCTTGACCCCATGCCACTCTTTAGATTACTTGGCCGGGGCCACCCACTCCTTGATCACCGGAACCGTCAAACTCAACTTGGCTACCCGCGCACTGGCCTCCGTGGCCCTGGCCTTCGAAGGATACGGGCCAACACATACACGACTCACCGAACGCTCTTCCTCAATCTTGACCAACCGCAACAACTGCACCCCTTTGCCGCGAATCGTTTCCATCTCCTGCATGGCTTCGCCCAACGCATAACTGCGGCCCAGCACAATCACCGAACCCTCCCAACTCTCCTCCACCTTGGCGTTGATGCCGGCCGCCTTCAATTGCGCTTCAGCCTCCTTCAACTCCTTCTTGTTGGTGTAGGGGCCAGCCTGCAGAGTGTTGACCTTGACCTTCTCCCGACTCGTCTGCACCCAAGGCTCCAAACCACCCTTGCGCAGACGCTCCA
This sequence comes from Magnetococcales bacterium, assembly GCA_002753095.1. Taxonomy (GTDB): domain Bacteria; phylum Pseudomonadota; class Magnetococcia; order Magnetococcales; family Magnetaquicoccaceae; genus Magnetaquicoccus. The sequence continues at coordinate 5,687 of PDZU01000121.1, read as the reverse complement.
AAACCGTATCAATGCCCTGATCAAAAAAACCACCCGTCTGCACAATAAACTCACCCTTGGCGTCCAGATCAATGGCCGGGGCGGGCTTGCTCTTCACCACCGGTGCCACCGGTTGTACCGTCGGCAAAGGCGGTGCCTCCTTGATGCGCGGATCCGCCAACGCCAAACGGCGGCCCGTGATCGGTGGGCCATACCAAATGTCGTTCTGACTGGTGGCAGGCATTAGAAAAAATATCGCCAGACTGACTCCCAGTAACAGTATCGATACCGAAACAGGCAGGGCCCTGGACAAAATGGAGGCATGCGCAGACACGGGATGCTCCTAACGATTGCGTTCGTACAACAGTTGCAGACCGGATAACGTCAAAAATTCATCAACCTGTTCAATACACTTACTGGCTCCGGCAATCATGCGGGCCAAACCACCCGTGGCCAACACCCGTACCGAAGTAAATCCCGATTCAGCGATCATCCGTTGTACCAGACCATCCACTAAACCCACATATCCCCAATACAAACCCGACTGCATCGCCCCGACCGTATTGCGCCCAATCACACTCGGTGGGCTGACCAGATCAATGCTCGGTAACTGCGCCGTCTTCTCCGACAACACCTTGGTGGCCAACCCCAGACCCGGCGCAATGGCCCCGCCCATATACTCGCCACGCTCACTGACCAAGTCAAAGGTCGTCGCCGTGCCAAAATCAACCACCAATACCGCCTGCTTCAAACGGTCATAAGCCGCTACCGCGTTGACAATACGATCCGCACCCACCTCGCGCGGATTGTCGCATAAAATGGGCATGCCGGTCTTGATCCCCGGTCCAACCAACAGCGGGTGCAATTGGAACGTTCGCTTCATCATCCGCACCAGCGTCGCCTGCACCGGTGGAACCACACTGCCAATAATGGCGCCACTCACCTGCTTGACCTGCAAACCGGACAACTGCAGCAGATTGGCCAACAAAATACCATACTCATCGCCCGTTTGCTCGGTGCGCGTCGCAACCCGCCAATGCCGCAACAATATTTTGCCCCGACCGTCACGGTCATACGGTCCAGCAACCGGCAACACCTCACTCTCGTCCGTTTGATACAGCCCCAGAACAATGTTGGTGTTGCCTATGTCGATAACCAACAGCATGTCAATGTGTTACTCCTGCCCCAGAAGCGTGACATCCCCCGCCACAACCCGCGTCAGCATACCATCGGCACGCTTGACCAGTAAACAACCATCTGCATCCAAAGTCACGGCTTCGCCTGCAAAAGAGCCCTCCGCCAGGGCAATATGCACCCGACGACCCGGCAAGGCAGCCGCCACCATCCACTCCTGGGCCAGCGCAGCAAACCCTTCCGTTTGCTGCCGCGTATAATCATCCTCCCACTGTGCCAGCAACGCCGCCAAAAATTGGCCGCGATCCACAGGCGACAGCAAAACCTCTGCCAAATGGATGGCTTGCCCCTGCAAAAAGTCGGGGAGGTCACCAGGACCGCCATTCAGGTTGACTCCGATGCCGACAATGACATGGATCGGTCGCTCCCCCTCGGCACGCATCTCGGTCAGAATACCGGCGGCCTTGCGTCCACGCAACAGCAGATCATTGGGCCACTTCAGTACGCAATCGGGGATACCCCACGCTTGCACGGTTTTCCACAACGCCAAACCGGCCACCAAAGTCAATTGCGCCGCATGGCGGGCCGCCATGCGTGGCCGCAACAGCAGCGAACAGTACAGATTGATGCCCGCCGGTGACGACCAGTGGCGCCCCAAACGGCCACGCCCCTGGCTCTGCTGCTCGGCTACCACGACCGTCCCCTCTGCCGCCCCTTGCTGCGCCCACTGCGCCGCTTGCCGGTTGGTCGACTCCAACAGCGCATAATAGTGATACCTCTCCGCCCGAAACAACCCGCCCCGCAACAACGGGGCCAGATGCTCCGGGCGCAGGTCACTGGCTTCGCTGGGGCTCAAAGTTTGACCAGCAGGGAGACATCCTTGCTGCCAGCACTGTGGGTGATGGCCCCGACCGAGATCAAATCCACCCCGGTTTCCGCCAACTCCCGCACGTTGTCCAGGGTAACATTGCCACTGGCTTCCAGCAACACCTTGCCCCCGGCCAAATCCACCGCCCGACGAATATTGTCCAGGCTCATGTTGTCCAGCAAGAGGGCGTGCGCTCCGGCCTCCATGGCCTCCCGAACCTGCTCCAGGGTTTCGCACTCCACCTGCACACGATGCAGATGGCTGACCGCCTCTTCAACCCGTTTGATGGCCTCCGTGACGCTGCCCGCCAGGGCGATATGGTTCTCCTTGATCAACACCCCATCATCCAAACCCATGCGATGATTGCGCCCACCGCCGATACGTACCGCATATTTTTGCAACTGCCGCAAGCCGGGTGTGGTCTTGCGGGTATCGACGATCTGTGCGTTGGTTCCGGCCACCTTCTCGACAAAACGGCGGGTCAGGGTGGCCACACCGGACAGGTTCTGGAAAAAATTCAGGGCAACCCGCTCGCCGGTCAAAATGCTGCGCGCCGGACCGTTGAGGGTGCAGATGATGTTGCCGGCCTGCACACCACCGCCATCCGGGGTTTCCGGCAGCATGCGGATCCGGCTGTCCAAAATGGAAAAAACCTCCGCCATGACCGGCAGACCGCAGACCACCAGATCTTCCCGGGCCACCAAAACCGCTTCCGCCTTTTGGCCTGGGCGCACAATGGCGTTGGTGGTAATGTCACCGCGACCGATATCCTGAAATAGAGCATTCTTGATCGTTTCCGACCAGTGGCCAGACCAAACGAAGTTCATGATTTCCTCCGTAATTCATCCATGCGCTGTAACGCATCTTGCACGCCCTGCCGCTTTTCGGCAAACTCCTGCTCTTTTTGTTGCTCTTTGGCCACCACTTCGGCCTTGGCGTTGGCCAGAAAGGCGGGATTGGCCAATTTGCCACGCACCCGCTGCAATTCGCTTTCCAAACGGAGCAGCTCTTTGCTGAGGCGGGCATGCTCCGCCTCTGGATCGATGGCATCCGCCAAGGGCAGGTAGAGTTTCATCTGAGCCAGAACAGCCGTGACGCATCCGGCAGGTGCCTCCGCCGTCAAAGGCTGCCATCCCTCCAGGCGGGCCAGGGGCAGGATCAAACACTGATAGGGACGAAACCGTTGTTCCAGATAACCCTGCTCCGCCGCTACCAACAGGGAAAGACGTTGGCCGGGGGGAATATTGTTTTCGCTGCGCAGCGTGCGTACCGTGCCGACCACCTCCTGCACCAGCGCAATATGACCCTCCAACTCTGGATCACGCCAGCGTGGTTGGCTCTGCGGCCAGGAGGCCAGCATCAACGAAGGCACCGCCCCGGACTGGCCGCTCAACGGGGCCACCTTCTGCCACAACTCTTCGGTAATAAAAGGCATCAATGGGTGCAGCAAACGCAGCGCCTGTTCCAGAACATGCAGCATCGTCTGTCGTGTCGTGCGCTGTTCGGCGGCAGTGATGCCTACCTCTTGCCCATACAAACGCGGTTTTACCCACTCCAGATACCAGTCACAATATTCGCCCCAGAGAAAATGGTACAACGCCGAGGCGGTTTCATCGAAGCGATACTTGCCCAGGGCGTCATCCACCGTCGCGATCAGTGTTTGCAGGCGGGAGAGCATCCAGCGATCCACCACCGACAGCGGGGCATCCGCAGGCAGAGCGCCATTTTCCTGGCCTTCGCTGTTCATCAGCACAAAACGGGAGGCGTTCCACAATTTATTGCAGAAATTGCGGTACCCCTCCATGCGATGGAGATCAAACTTGATGTCGCGGCCCTGGGTGGCCAAACTGGCCATGGTAAAACGCAGGGCATCGGTGCCGAAGGCCGGAATCCCGTTGGGAAACTCCTTGCGGGTGGCGGCGGCAATTTTTTGCGCCAACTGTGGTTGCATCATGTCGCGCGTGCGCTTTTGTACCAGGGATTCCAGGTCGATGCCGTCGATCAAATCCAGGGGATCCAAGACGTTGCCCTTGGATTTGCTCATCTTGTGGCCTTCGCCATCGCGCACCAGTCCGGTAATGTAGACGGTACGAAAGGGCACCTGACCGGTAAATTTCAGCCCCATCATGATCATCCGGGCAACCCAGAAAAAAATGATGTCAAAGCCGGTGACCAACACAGCAGTGGGATAGAAGGCGTGCAACTCCGGGGTCTGTTCCGGCCAGCCCAGGGTGGAAAAAGGCCACAAGGCAGAGGAAAACCAAGTATCCAGAACATCATTATCCTGCTGCAGAGGCTCTTCCCGGCCATAGTGGGCCAACGCCTGTTGCCGTGCTTCCTCTGCATTGTGGGCCACAAAACAGGTTCCATCGCTGCCATACCAAGCCGGAATGCGATGGCCCCACCAAATTTGTCGGGAGATGCACCAATCCTGGATATGATGCATCCATTCAAAATAGGTTTTTTTCCAGGCGTCAGGCACAAAGCGAATGCGACCATCCTGCACAGCGCGAATCGCCTCTTCGGCCAGAGGGGCCGCGCGCACAAACCATTGATCGGTCAAGTAGGGTTCCACAACCGCCTTGGTGCGATCACCCCGTGGAATCATTAAACGGTGCGGTACCACCTTCTCCAACAGGCCCAGTCCATCCATGTCGGCAACAATCTGCTTGCGGGCAACATAACGATCCAGCCCCCGATAGGGCAGGGGAACCTGATCATTCAGGGCGGCGTCGTTGGTGAAAATGTTGATCTGCGGCAGATTGTGCCGTTTGCCCATCTCGTTATCGTTGAAATCATGGGCCGGAGTGATTTTGACACAACCGGAACCAAAATCCATTTTGACGCTGTCGTCCGCAATGATCGGAATCAACCGCTCTGCCAGAGGCAGACGGATCTGCTGGCCAATCAGATGCTGGTAGCGCGCGTCGTCAGGATGGACCGCCACCGCCGTATCGCCAAGCATGGTCTCCGGGCGGGTGGTGGCCACCACCAGCATGGCAGAACCATCGGCCAGCGGATAGCGCAAATGCCAGAGAAAACCATCCTCCTCTTCCGAAATCACCTCCAGATCGGAAACCGCCGTATGCAGGACCGGATCCCAGTTGACCAGACGGCTGCCGCGATAGATCAATCCCTCCTGATAGAGACGAATGAACACCTCCTGGACGGCTGCCGACAGATGGCTGTCCATGGTAAAGGCTTCGCGCTGCCAATCGCAGGAGGCCCCCAGGCGCCGCAACTGCCGCACGATGCTGCCGCCAGACTCCTCTTTCCAACGCCAAACCCGCTCCAGAAAAGAGGCACGGCCCAGATCATGGCGGCTTTTGCCTTCGGCGGCCAACTGGCGCTCCACCACCATTTGCGTGGCAATGCCCGCATGATCGGTGCCGGTCTGCCACAAGGTGTGGTCGCCACACATGCGCCGCTGCCGAATCAGGGCATCCATCAGGGTATCCTGAAACGCATGGCCCATGTGTAACGTGCCGGTGACATTCGGCGGCGGTATCATGATGCAATACGAGGCGCGCTCTTGCTTGTCTCCAGCGGCAAAATAACCGCTCTCTTCCCAGTGGGCATACCAACGCCGTTCCACACCAACGGGATCGTAGGCTTTGGGGAGTGATGTTTCCGACATACTCATCAAATCTTATCCTTCCGACTTCTCAACAACTGCGGAGGGGGGGCCCGCTTCTCCGCCGCTGTC
>PDZU01000120.1 GCA_002753095.1 Magnetococcales bacterium | reverse complement strand
ATCCAGACCGATGGTCCCCCCCCCCGCCAGTGACAAGGCCAAGCTGGGCAGTTCGCTGCTGGCGGCAGGCACTGCGCGCACGATGCGGGCGGCCAGTTTTTCATGGATCCGATCCACCGAGCGCAACTCCACGGCACGGGTCTGGCGTCGTACCAGATCCACCTCACCCTGAGGCACCACGGTCAGCAGGGTAAACCGGGCTGGCTCGATCAAAGAACCCAAGGCATCGCCACGTTGCAGAAAACGACCCGCAAACGCATTCGGTTCCGTCATGATGAAGGTGCCGGCATGGGGACTACGCACAGTCATGGCGGCCTGCCGCCACTGGGCATCGGCCAACTGTCCCAACACCTGCTCCCGTTCCGCCTGAACCATCTGCGTCTGCACCCGATCCGCCGTCATGGCCAAGGCGATGCGTGCATCGACCTCTGCCAAACGGGCCCGCAACTGGACCACCTGCGCCGCCAACTCTGGATCGGTGCAGGTAACCAGCGCTTCGCCCTGGCGCACATGACTACCCGAAGGCTGCAACACCTGATCGCCAAAACAGGAGACCGCCACACGCAGACGGGACTCTTCCGGCATCCAGACCACCCCTTCACTCATGGTCCAGTCGGAGACCGGCCAAAAAAGGATCGGCAGCACGACCAATCCGGCCAGCACACCCAGTACCAGCACCACCCGACCCCGCTTGCCCGCCAGTTCATCGTTGTGGAACAAACCCTTGACCTGTTTGCTCATCGGCAGCAGTAGCATGGTCCAGGTTCCCCACAAAGCCAGCAGTACCCCCACGAAAAAATAGTGTTCGGCCACCAACAGGATGATACCCAGCGACAAGAGCATGCGATAGACAAAAGAGGCCAACGCATAAAAAAACAGCCAGGGCCTCTCCCCGCCGCCCATGGGGGGTGGCAGGGCCATTGTGTTGCCAAAGGCGTAGCGCTGCAGGAGATAGCCCAGATAGCTGTTGGCCTTTTGACCCAGGTTGGCGATCTCCAACCAATCGGCAAAAATATAGTAGCCGTCAAAACGGATCAGCGGGTTGAGGTTGAAGATCAAGGTGGTCGCCCCGGCCAGGACGATCACCTGATGCAAAAAGGCCCGCCCAGCCCCCGGCATGCTCCAACTCCACAACCAGACGGCCAGGGCAGCCACCACCAATTCGGCCATCATCCCGGCGGCTCCCACCAGCATGCGGTGATATTTATTGGCGAAAACGGTACAATCGGAGACATCCACATAGGGCACCGGCACCATGACCAGCAACATCAAACCGGTCTCATGGCAGGATCCGCCCAATATTTTTACCGCCAGCCCATGCCCCAATTCATGGATGGCCTTCAAAATCGGAAAGGCCAACCAGAGCAGCAGCATATTATCTGGGGTAAAAACCTGGGTGGTCAGATCACTGGTCAACGCCTGCCAGTTCAGAACAGCCAGCACAAATCCGGATCCAACCAGCATGAGCCAAAAAAACAGGATCCAGCCCAACCAGGCTCTGGGTAACAGCAGACTGAGCCCAGACAACAGCCGATCTGGATCAAACAGGGGAACCTTGAACGACAACGGATTGTTCAGATACTGTTTGATGCGCTGCCAACGCATGTTCTGGCGCCGTTCGCCCAACTCTTGCAAATCGGCGGACCGGTCGCTTTGCAGCAGATTGGCTTGATGCAGTTGGTTGAGCAGGAGCAAAATTTCATCCTGGGTCGGGGCCTGGTCCCCATCCCGGTCACACAGGTATTGCCAAATCTGTTCCAGGGTACGCACCCCATCAAACAGGGCCAACACCCCATGCGCCACGCTGTTGAGACGCAAAAAACGCCCACTGACCCGATCCTGGATAATCCACCACCGTTCACCCCGATAGACATGGCGTACCACCCGCGCCTGGGTGCGCAGGCGGGGACGCAGCGCAGCGACACGATACCAGGAGGGGGAAAAAAGAGCCGAACTCATCGCTACAGTCCAAACCAGGACCACAGGCGCAAACGCAACCAGTCAAACAGGCGATGGGTCCAGATCCAGACCCAGCGCTGTTGCCCGGCATCCAGTTTGCCGATCCCCTCCATGCCCGGACGCAGGCGCTCATCCTGGCCATTGAGGGTGGCTTCGACGCGAAAATGGTTGTTACCGTCCGCGATGCTGGCCACCGGGGTAATCAGGGTGACATGCAAAGGAAACGAAACGCCCGGCAAGGCCGCCACCATCAAGGCACCCTTTTGCCCCAGACTCACGTAGGAAATATCACTCTCCTCCACCTGCAGCACCACCCGATACCCCTCCAATGGGGCGATTTCAAAGAGGGTTTGTCCTTTCTTGACGGCGCCGCCCAAATGTTGCGACAGATCCCCGCTCAGCAGCAACCCGGCAAACGGGGCCTCCACTCTGGCCCGGCGCAACATGGCCTCTGCCAACTCCCGCTGCGCTTCCGCCTGTCTGATTTGGGCTTTGGTAATCTGAATCTGGGCCAGATTGTGCTGCGCCTGGGCATCGTCCATCTGTTTTTGGTACTGCTGTTGCTGGCTGGCCCAACGCAACGACTCCAGACGCATCTCCCGATCATCCAGCAGAGCCAGCACCTCACCCGCCTGGACCAACTGGCCTGCCCGCACCCGCGAGGCGGCGACAAAACCATCATAAGGGGCCACAATCACCCGCCTGAGACTGCCCTCCAGGCTGGCTTTGGCCGACAGGCGATGCGCGCCGTAGGCGTTGACACCCGCCCCCAAGGCCGCCAGCAACAGCAGAGCCAACACCTTGCGCAACCCCTCACCAGGACCAAACAGACGGCGCCATTCGTCCCCCAGCCAATCCGTCAGCCGCTGCCAAACCGTGCGACCCGCCCGGCGCCGTTCCAACAACACCTGTCCCAAAATGGGTGCCAGAGCCTCCGCCTGACGCACCCGTGCCGCCACTACAGCCCCCTCCGTCCACTCAAAAACAAAAACCCCAGCCTGACGCTTTTCCTGTTCGCCCACGGCGAAGGGAGAGGATAAGATAAATTCCGAGCCAAAATCCCGAATCAGACGGTGATGTTCCCGAATGTCCAACCAGGAGAGATCCTGAGCGCTCCCAGCGCTGCTCTCCTCCTCCGGCAGCGCCGAGAGCCCAACCCGAATGGTGGTGGCCTGATCCAGCGCTTCATGCATGGCGGCCTCGATGGCCGTCACCAGATCGATGCGCCGGGCCACCTGGGTGGCATGGGACAAGGCGGCCAGTTGCACCACCTGCCCTTTGCCAAAGCCCACGGCCACCCGATCACACCCCAAACGGGAGGCCGCCTCGGTGACCAAAGCATGCACCGCCTCGCCCGGTGGTTCCGCCTCCAGGGCAACCCGAATCAGATCCAGAGCCAGCAAAAGACGCTCCTGCAACTCGGCACTGGCCTGCTCGCCCTCTCCTTGCCACTGGCGGGCCAGCCAGCCCTCGCCCCAATGCAACCAGCGTTCCGCCGCAGGTGGAACAGGACCAGAAAAGGCCACTGCCACCAACCCCATCAGTACCCCATCCCGCAACAGGGGGTGGGCCAGCAAACCACGCCGCCCCCTCTGCACACTGAGCGGACGGCGCATGACCAGCGCCTGTTCACACACCTGCGCCAGATCCTGCCCCACTGCGCCGCGCCCCGACGGCCAAAACGCCGCCGGTCGAAACAGCCCGGCAGCAGCTTCCGCCAGCAGAATGACCGCCTCCTCTGCCGTCTCGCCCAGCCCCGACCCCAGGCAGTTCAACCAGATGGCCGCAGACTCCGCCCCCTCTGCACTCCCCAGCCGACTCCAGAACTCGACTGAACCTGATGCATGATTCATCGCTGCCGCCATCCACTTGACCCGCGCCTACCGAGGCCCAACCGCCATCACCCGCCGAGAAGAGGGGCTTTTTGCGACTGCAGGCGCCTGCTGCCAGACAATCCGGGGCGAAACCATCCCCAACGCGGCCAGCATGCCCGTTCCCAACAGTGGATCCAGGGCTGCCGCATCGTCGGCAGATGCTCCATCACCCTCGTTGGCGGCGCGCTCGCCAGAGGCCGACGCATCCGCCGGTTCCGTGGAGGTCTGATTGCCGGGGGCGGTTTCGCTCGCCGGTTGCTGCTCGCCACTGCCAGACTCCCCGGCAGGACTCCCCTCTCCAGTCGGTGCAGCAGCGTCTGGGGTGCTGGCCGGAGCACTGGATTGTCCCTCGCCGGCGGTTGAAGTAGCACCCTGCCCTGTTGTTGCACCTGAACTGTTGCTGTTGCCACCTGTTGTCGTGGTACTGCCACCCCCTTCACTGCCCGCTTGGGTCGAGCTCTGGGTAACCGACTGGCTGTAGGAGCTGGAGCTCTGACCTTGCCCCAGGGCGGAACCCTGCCCGAACGAAGAGGTTGTGGTGGTGGTTGTCGTCGTCGTGTTGCTGTTGTTGTAGAACAGGCTGCTCCCTTGTGTCAGAGGCACCGTGGCAGGTTGCTGGTTGACCGACTGGTCAGCACTCTTGTTGTTGCCGGTCTGCAGGGAGCTGATACCGGTATCGCTGCTGCTGGAAGGGGCCGAACCCGGCGTACCGGTTCCAGCACTGTTGTTGCCACCCGTGCTGCTGCTCGTGTTGGTGGTCAGCACCTGGCCCTGGCCCTGCTGGCCGGGGCTGGTGCTGGGGCTGGTGCCGCCCGCATTGCCCGTACTGCTGCCCGTGCTGCTGTTCGTCGCGCCCATGCTGCCCACCGCCTGAGCCGCCGCCTGGGCCGCACTCTGTTGCTGCTGTTGTTGCTGTTGCTGCTCCTCTGGCGTGGGCTCTGTGACCACCACCGACTCATCCACGCCATCGATGGTGACCGTGATCAGATGGCTGGCCGTACCGTCGGCACTGCTGACCAGGAAACGGTCCACCTGCCGTTCTCCACTGGCCAAAGCCTGCAAAGCGGTCAGAGTGTTATCCACTTGGTAGTGCCATTGCCCCGTTGCTGTCAGGGTCAACTGCCCCCAGACCGGCCCCTGGGCCAGTACTTCTGGCGCAAAAAGGGCCTCGGCACTCTCGGCATCATGCACCATCAACTGACCGCTGACCAGCAACTGTTGCAGGGGGTTGACCGCCACATCCTCGGTCACGCGACCACTGTCACGGCCATGCTCCCCCAGCGTGATGGTCGCCAGATCATTGCTGCCGCTCAGTTGCACCACATAGTCACGTTGAATGCTGCTGATGCCATCCCCCGCCACCAGGGTAAAGAGATCACTGGCCACCACCCCCGCTGCCAGGGCGTTGATCGCCGCGCTGTCCGGTGCATAACGGAGCGCCCCGCTGGCCACCTCCAGCGTCAATTGGCCATACACACCTTGTACGATGCTCACCCCGGCGTTGATCTGCCCCCCCTGAATCGTATAGGAGAGGGTCTGGCCATTATCCACATCTGCCGCTGCCAGCGTGCCTGTCAACGCCGCAAAGGTATCCGCTACCGGGCTGTCCTGATACTGGCCCGGTTCGATCTCCGTTTGCCAAGTGGCGGTATCGTTACTGCCAGTCAGGTTGACCCGGAAGGTGGTATTGACCGTAGCTAGGCCATCGCTGACCGTCAGGGTAAAGGTATCGCTGACCGCCACCCCTTGCGCCAGCGCATTGATCGCTGCCGCATCCGGCAGATAGATCACGCCTCCCTCTGCGCGCACCGTCAACAGACCATAACTGCCCTGCTCTGTGCTCACCCCATCGCTGGCTGTTTGCGCCGCGATGCCATAGGTCAGCGCAGCCCCCGTATCCGCATCCGTGGCCGTCAGAGTACGGATAATGGGATCGAAGGTGTCAGCGAGCGCCGTATCCTGCAGGCTCCCTTCCGCCACCTCCGCCAGTTGGGGCAGATCGTTGGCCCCGGTCACCCGCACGGTAAAGGTGCGCGTCACCGTCGTCACCCCATCGCTCAAGGTTACTGTGAACGCATCTTGCCGCTCTTCCCCCGCCGTCAAGGCGTTGATGAGCGCTGCATCCGGTTGATAATTCAGGGCACCGCTGGCCACATCCACCGTCAACTGACCGTAACTGCCGACCAGCGTGGCCACCCCCGCCACCACGCTGCCGCCATCGATACCGAAACTCAAACTTTGCCCAGCATCGGCATCCCCAGCCGTCAGGGTGCGCGCACTGTCCAGGAAGGTATCTGCCGCCTCGGTGTCGCTGTAACTGGCTTCGTCAATGCTCTCCAGTTGCGGCAGATCGTTGACCCCACTGAAATTGACCGTATAGCTGGCGCTGCTGCTGGTCAAACCATCGCTGACTGTCAGCGTAAAGCTTTCCGAGGTATCAGCCGTCAAAGCGTTGAGGGCACTGTCGTCCGGAGTAAAGAGATAGGCGCCGCTGCTCACATCCACCGTCAAGGTACCATAAAGCCCGGTTTTGCTGGCCACACCCTCACGCACACTGCCCTCTTGAATGCCATAGCTCAACACTGGGCTTGCATCCTGATCCGTGGCAGTGAAGGTACCACTCCGGTTACTGAAGGTATCGGTTGCGCTGCTGTCGCTGTAACTGTCCGCTGTTACCGTGTTCCACACTGGGGCATCGTTGGCTCCGGTGATGGTGATGGTGACCGTGGTCGAACTTCCTTCCGTGGTGCGGGCGATGAATACCTCTCTTTTGACCTGGCCCTCGGTCAACGGATCGGCCAAGGTTTCGTCCAGAGCATAACTCCAACGCCCGGAAGCGTTCACCGAAAAACGACCATATTTGCCCGAAAAGTTGCTCTGTACCTGGAACTGGGCATAGCCACCGTTGACTGAAGGATAGGCCAACTGTCCGCTGGCACTTGTCGAGCTGCTTCCTTCGGTCACCGACCCTTCGCCCAGCAGAGATCCGGTCACACTGCCGCTACCTGGGATTACCGGAGCGTAAGGGTCTGACTCCACCCGCTGCGGGGTATAATCGTCTGGCTCGATCTGAAACTCCCACTGTTTGTTGCTCTCCGTGCCGGTAAATTTACCCAGCATGACGATACTGATCACCTGACCGCTCTGCCCCGGCGCAGAGACCGAACCGGTGCCCGGCACCATCGACCTCCGCGCATGAT
>PDZU01000033.1 GCA_002753095.1 Magnetococcales bacterium | reverse complement strand
CCAGAATGTGCAGAATCAGCCCCATGCTGTAGGCTTCGTCCGGTTTCCAGGGATCATGGCCGACCAGTCCTGGGAAAATCCAGAGCGGCAGCAGCAAAAGCAGCAGGCGCAGGGGGGGGGGCAATCAAGGAGGGGGCGGGCAGCATGGCGGACAATCAGAGGCCGGGGTGACGCAGGGAGATCACTTGCCACTGTTTTTCCAGGGCGATCTGACGCAGTTTATCATCGGGATCCACCGCCACCGGATAGGCTACCTCGCCCAGCAGGGGCAGATCGTTGTGCGAATCACTGTAAAACCAGCTTTCGTTCCAATCGTGGCCGTTCTCTTTCATCCACTGCATCAGGTGCAATACCTTGCCCTCGCGAAAACAGGGGATGCCATCCGGTTGGCCCGTAAACTGCCCGTCAACCTCTTGCAAACCTGTGGCGAGTAGGGCATCCACCTGCAAATATTCGGCAATGGGGGTGGTGACAAAACGGTTGGTGGCGGTGATGATCAATAGGGTATCACCACGCTGGCGGTGCCATTGCAACAGGGCTGGAGTGTGCGGAGCAATGATCGGTAGCACGCTCTCCTGCAGGTAGTGTTGCCGCCACTGCTCCAGCGTGGCCCGATCATGCTGAGCCAGAATGCCAGCTTGAAAGGCGATATAGGCGAAAATATCCAGAGTACCTTGTTGATAATCGAGGAAAAATTGATCGTTACGGGCTTTGTATTCCCGCGCATCGACAACCCCCTTGGTAATCAAAAATTCGCCCCACAAGTGATCGCTGTCGCCTGCCAACAGGGTGTTATCCAGATCAAACAAGGCCAGAGCCATCCGCTTTCTCCGTCATTAAAAAGTGTGATTCACGAAAATAGGTACTTGCATTTTTTCCTCGCCTGTCCGAGGATCTACTTGTAGTGGGAATGGGTTTCTGTGACCACTCAAACCGGTTTTGTGGAGCGACAGGCTCCTGGCTTATTGTACATAACATTGTCAAGAGGGTCCAATGGTGAACTCAGTACCCGAAACCTCCTCGCATGCTACCCCCCCGGCAGGTCCGTCACAACACCAAAACAGTGCGGCAGTCGCGGCTGAGCAGATTCGCACCAACCGCTCCGAGCAGATACAAGTCCAGAATGTGGAGAAGATCGACAGCAAGAGTGTCGAGGTGCGGCCTGATCCGCAGGAGACCCGCGAAATGCGCGAGCGCCTGCAAGAGATGTTGAACCGTCGCAGCGCGACAGCCAGCGTTCAGGAGGCTGCTTTGGATGCCGATCGCGATAACCGTGCCCAGGAGGCCAAAATGCGCCGGGCCATGGCTCAGGTGAGTCCAGAAATACGCGATGGGGCTGCCGTAGAGGGAAATGTACCACGGATCGATGTGGCCGGTTAACCTTGCTTTCAGGCCGTGAGAACGGACTATGTTAAATTCTGTTTCAGTTGGCTCCATTTACGCCATTCAAAACCCGGTTCTGAACCTGTGGAACCAGCAGCGGGTGGCTGGACAGATCCAATCCAACAATTTTGAGCAGGTCTCCCTGCGCCCGGTCAGCCAGAGCAGCGCACAAAGCGCACAACAACAGATCTCCCCCCGCGATGATGCGGCGGAGCAGGGGGCTGTTCTGGAGGCGTTGCGTTATCGTCCAGACCGCCCCCTCGTGCAGGCTGGTACCTTGCAGCAGGTCAACCCGGTGCAAGCGGCAGCCTCTTTTCGTCGGGTCAACGATCTGCTGGTCAGTGATGCCCAGACGCGCGATCCCGCCAATCGGATCAGGACAGTCAACGTCTATATTTGATTGTCCTTTTCTTTTTTGATCTTGCAGGCAGCTTGGCTTCGTTTGTGCTGCCTGTTCGATTTTCTGTTACCGAAAGCCTTGCGTCATGAATCTTACCACAGTGTTGATCTACCTCCTGACCGGCTGGTCTGGATACTATGTCATGTCCATGGAATTGTTGGGGGGGCGTGTCTTGTCGCCTTATTTTGGTTCGGGCATCTATGTTTGGGGAGCGATAATTACATTATTCATGCTATCACTCTCTATTGGTTATTTAGCTGGTGGTCAGTTTTCCACCAGACAACCTACCCTGCGCAAGTTGAGCATGCTTCTGGCGTTGGCGGCGTTAGCCAGTTCGCCTTGTACCTATATGTCGGTGGAGATTCTCGATTGGGTGTTTGATCGGGTTTCTGATCCGCGTTATGGTGCTTTGCTGGCTTCGTTGTTGCTCTATTTTGTGCCGATCACCATTTCCGGGGCGATTTCTCCTTATGCCATCCGTTTGTTGGTGGATCAGCCCGGTCGTTCTGGCAGTGTGGCGGGGAAGGTTTTTTTTGTCTCCACTTTTGGCAGTACGGTGGGGACGCTGCTGACCTCATTTTATTTGGTGTTGTTGTTTGAGTTGGATGAACTTTTCTCTGGCATGATGGCCATCTCTCTGTTGGTTGCGACAATTTGCTTTTTTGTCAAGGAGGAGCGGGATGGTCAAGAATAAATGGCGGATGCTGGCTGCTGCTCTTCTTTGGAGCTTTTGCAGTGGCCCTTTGTCTGCTGAAAACCTTTATGAGGCCAAATCTCTTTATCGCAATATTTTGGTCTACGAAAACCAGGGTATTCGCTGTATGAAATTTGGTGTCCATGATAATGGTCGGCAAAGTTGCATCGATATGGCTGAGCCGGATCGTCTGGTGTTGGAGTATACCAAGTTGGTGTTGGGGGCTCTTTATCTCAATCCCCATCCGCAGAGTGCCTTGGTAATCGGTTTGGGTGGAGGGAGTCTTCCGACTGTTCTACAAAATCTTTATCCGGGTATTCAGTTGGATTGTGTGGAGTTGGATCCGGCGGTGACCCAGGTAGCCAAGCAGTTTTTTGGCTTTGTGCCTGCTGCCGAGACCCATCTGTATGATGAAGATGGTCGGGTTTTTGTCAAGCGGGCGTTGCGTCGGAAAAAAGAGTATGACCTGATCATTCTCGATGCATTTGATCATCTTTATGTCCCGGAACACTTGATGACCAAAGAGTTTTTTGAGGAGATGAAAAGCCTGTTGACACCGCAAGGGGTTCTGGTGGCCAATACCTTTCCCTCCAAGAAGCTTTATCCGTTGGAATCTGCGACTTATGCCCATGTTTTTGGTGCGTTTTTCCAGGTTCAGCAGCGCAACCGGATCATTCTGGCTGGGAAAAATGGTTTGCCGGATGCCAGAACGTTGGCGGAAAACGCCGAGTTGGTGCAAGATAAATTACGGCGCTACGGGGTGGAGAAAGATTGGTTGTTGCCGTTGATTGTGCAGAAGAGGGATTGGCCGCCTGAGAGTCGCATGTTGACCGATCAATACTCCCCAGCTAACCTGCTGATCAATCAATAAAAAAAACTGCTACGGGGTCCATGGGAGATTATCTCCCCTGGCGGGTGCAGGGCGGAGCCATGCTTGTAATGGCGCGCTTTTACCGAAGCAGATTTGCGTAGCAAATCTGCGCAGCGCGCCCAAATCTGTGCCCCGCAGGGGCACTCTTTGGCAGGGCGGACGCCCGACTTTTAACCGCGAGGTGTTGAGTTACCGACGGGAAAAACCCGTTGGGAGGGTGTACGGATTGGCGCAGAAAACCGCGCCAATCCGTACACTTTGCGTCAATTAGGCGCGCTGCGCCGATGCAAAAGGCGCATCGGCTTATCGTGAAAAGCGCGCCAAAAAGCGAAAAGACAAAAAGCGAAAAGCGAAAGTCAACGGATAAAGTCCCAAGGCTCCGCCCTGGACCCGCCAGGGAGCCAGCTCCCTGGACCCGCAATTGTTTCGGTGGCTGAGACTCAACTAAATCCTCGCCGCTTCCCCAGCTCTCTCATGCAGATAACGCTCAGCCTCCAGGGCAGCCATGCAACCCGTCCCAGCAGCAGTAATCGCCTGCCGGAAAGTCTTATCTTGCACATCACCCGCCGCAAAAACCCCCGGAAGGTTGGTCGCCGTGGAATGGGACTTGGTGATCAGATAGCCTTGCTCGTCTTTATCCAGTTGGTCGCCAAAAATGGCCGTATTGGGATTGTGACCGATGGCGATAAAAACACCAGTCACCGCCAAAATTTCCGTCTCGCCGCTCTTGAGATTTCTCAACCGTACCCCGTTAACCCCCCCAGCCTTGGGATCTCCCAAAATTTCTTCAATGACCGAATCCCACTTGGTGGCCACCTTGGGGTTGGCAAATAACCGATCCTGCATCACCTTCTCAGCACGCAGGCTGTCGCGACGATGGATCAACGTCACCTTGCTGGCAAAGTTGGTTAAAAAGAGCGCCTCTTCCACAGCGGTATCACCACCACCCACAACAGCAATCTCTTGGCCACGATAAAAGAAACCATCACAGGTAGCACAGGCCGATACCCCATAACCCCCTAATTTTTTTTCGGATTCCAAACCCAACCAACGCGCCGAAGCCCCAGTAGCGATGATCAATGCATCACAGGTATAGACAGCGCCAGAGTCGCAGGTCAAACGAATGGGACCGCCTTGACGACGCTCGGCAGTCAAATCAGCCTGATTGACTAGGTCGGAGACGATCTGCGTGCCAAAACGACGCGCTTGTGCCTCCATTTTTTGCATCAACTCCGGACCTTGGATACCCTCTTCAAAGCCTGGAAAATTGTCCACTTCTGTGGTAACAGTCAATTGACCGCCCGGTTGCATCCCCTGCAGCAGAAGGGGATTGAGGTTGGCACGGCCTGTGTAAATGGCGGCTGTATAACCCGCCGGTCCAGAGCCTAAAATAATAAGAGGATTATGCGTTACCGTGGCCACGGTGTTCTCTCCGTAATCAGTTGCAGTGGGTGAAACGGGGCAACACAAAACAGCGATGCAACCCCATCGTTTAGCACAGAATATAAGGATCGCTTGAGCGATGCACGGCATTATTTTGTTGGCCTTGGAGGATTATATCACCCGGCAGGGGGGCGCAGAGCAATGGCAGGCGGTCTGGCAGGAGGCCAATCGCCTGCAACAACCCCTGTTCGCAGATCGCTACTATGCCGATGGGCTGGCCATGGATCTGCTGCATGCCGCTGCTCGCCTGCAACAAATGCCCCTCAACCGCTTTCTCGAAGCCTTTGGCGAATACCTCAGCGAAGGCTTGCTGGCCCTGGGGCGCAGCATGGGCCTGCTGCGCCCGGAATGGCGTACACTGGATATTCTGGAACACCTGACCCAGGAAATTCTGGCCCCGTTTCAATTTCCTGACGGGGTGGGCAAAGCCACCGTCATCCGCGCCTATCGCCTGAAATATGGCGAAGTCTCCGCCGTCTACCCCTCCGAACGTAAACTGTGCGGACTGTTCAAAGGGATTGTGCAAGGCATGGCCCGCCAGTTCAATGAGGAGATCCGTATCCAGGAACGCCTCTGCATGTGGGAAGGCGCACGACTCTGCCGCCTCTCCATTCAGTTGCAGGATCCAACCCTGCAACACCAGATCGAAATCCGCCGCGAATTTCAGATCGTACACGACCGCATCCAGGAAATACGCTTCTTCAACCAGTTTGATGGCATCCCCATCATTCACCCCGGTCTGGTGCTGCGCTATAGCCCACAAGAGGTGCTGGTACAGATCCATCCAGAATCCCTCTGCGCCATGCAGGAAGAGGGGATCACCTATCTGGCTCTGCCTCACCTGCCGCTGGGACTCAAAGCCGTGGTCAGCCGTGTACAGTGGGAACAGGGAACCGCACTGCTGCAGGATATTCTGCCTACCGATGGTCCCATTGGCCGCCGCGTGGCCCACCGCGTGGACTGCAACAACTCCCTGGTGGTCTCCTTCCAAATCGAACAACAAAACTTTCGTGGCTGGTTGGCCAACCTCTCCGAAGGAGGAATGGCCATCGTCCTGCGCAGCGACCCGCTCCTGAAAGAGATCTCCCCCTTCACCCCAGTCCAAATGCAGGTTACCCTGCCCGCCTGCCATAGCCCTCTGCACGACGAGTTGACCGGGCAGGAACACCTGCTGCGCTGCGATGGTAATATTCTGCATATCGACGAACGCGAAGGGCGTCATCGAATCCGCATCGTCTTTCGCCCCCTGAGCGTCAACGATACCCGCAGCTTGCACGCCTTCTATCAGGAAAAGGAGCAATCCGCCCTGCATCGCCTGAAAGCGCTGGTGCTGTCCGCCCGTCAGCAATTGACTGAATTTTAACCGGTTTGTTAATAACCAACTTTCTGTAACCAGAAAGTTGTTTCCTTATCGCCTGTGACTCCTCCTTGATCGGAAAATTGGCTCGTCTTTTGCTCTTTTCTGCCCCAGAAACGCATTTTCACCAGAGGAAGCCCCCTGGATAAAAGCGTTGCGTCACGATTCCAATTTCAGTCAATATCGGCAGAATATCGGGGGATTGCATCGATGTCCAAATACCTTGCAAGCGTCAAATACCGTTGGCAACCGCAAGAAGCCCTGGTCCGGTTTTTGTCCATTGTCTGTGTCGGCGGAACGTATGGCCTGATCGCCATTTCGCTGATTCAAGCGTATGTTTTGATTACTTGGTTGAAAACGTATTAATGTAATTCATGCCCCCGACACGCGCTCAGGCAGAAGGGCGTGCCAGCAGCGACAAGGCACCATACAGGGTTCGCAAATGGGGGGCAACAAGGCCGGAACGCTCTGCCGCTCGGATGGCATTGCCCAAAATGGCTTCCACTTCCATGGAGCGCCCCGCCAAATAATCCAGCAACATGCTGGTTTTATAGGGTTTCATTTTGCGTGTGGCGGCAAGATTGCGCTCCACGATGCCATCGGGCAGGGGATAACCCACCGCTGCTGCAATCTGGCAGACTTCGCGCATGACCTGTTCGGCGAGATGCGCGGCTGCCGGATTATCCAGAATCTCTTGGGTGTTGGCCCGTCCCAGGACCGACAGGGGATTGAAAGCAGCATTCCAGACCAGCTTTTTCCATCTTTCCAGACCAATGTGTTGGCTGACCGTGCAGTCGGTACCCGCTGCCTCAAAGAGAGCGGCCAAACGCTCCGCCGCTGCCGAGGTTCCACGCGGATAGGGACCGATGGCCAAATGCCCATAACAGGTATGGCTGATGCGACCAGGGGCTGTGCGGCTTAAACAGACAAAGGCTAGGCCACTGATGATTTCATGGTTTGGGTGGACGCGCGCAATCGCTTCCTCACACTCGATGCCGTTTTGCAACAGGACAATCACGCTTTTTGGCCCCAACGCCGGGGCAATGATCTGGGCCGTGTCGATTTCTGCAAGCACTTTGAGCGCGACCAGGATATAATCCGGGGCTGGGTCCAACGCTTCAACCTGCTGCAGCACCCGTGCCGGGCGAAAAACCGTCTGACCTTGCAGACCATCGATCACCACGCCCTGCGCACGGATCAGGGCATGGTCAGAGCGGTGTACAGTGCTGACCACAGCCCCAGCCTTGGCCAGTTGGGCACCATAATAACTGCCCACTGCACCGCTTCCTACCACCAACACCTGTGCTGGCTTGGGGTCGGCTTGTGGGGGGGAGGATAAGGCGTCGTTCATGCTCTTCAACCTGAAATGGAGTGCCATCTATGAAAAAAACAGTCTGTGTGCTGACCGTCGTCCTGAGCGTGAGCGCCCTTGAGGGAGCCTTGGCCGCCGATGCGGAACGGGGCCGCATGCTGCACGAGCAAAGCTGCCTGAGCGGTTGTCATGCCAGTCGGGTGCAGGGTAACCCCAACGATATTTATACCCGGAAAGGACGCCGCGATTCCCTGGAAAAACTGCAGGCCCAGGTGGCCTTTTGCAACCAGCAGGTACTCAACACCCTCTGGTGGCCAGAGGATGAAGCCAACGTGGTGGACTATTTGAATCAAACCTTCTATAAATTCAAGTAGGTGCGGATAAACTGGGCCACACCATCGGCATCGTCCAGGGCAAAACGGGGCAGAGCAGTGTGCAAGGCGGGATCATCACTGACCACAGCAACCACGTTTTGCAGTTGATCGTGCAGACTGGCCGCACCACTACCCAGACGGTGTACGACGATTTTGGGGTGAATATCATTCTTGTACCCCTCCACCAAAATCAGATCATGTCCGGCCAAAAAGCCAACCTGTTCGGCCAGAGTGGGTTCCGCCTGCGCGCCCAGTTCCTGAATCATGAACCAGCGTTCCGGCGAAGCAAAGAGCACCGTGCTCGCCCCAGCCTGCCGAAAACGAAAGGTATCCTTGCCGGGCAGATCCGGGTCGGCAGGGTGGTGGCCATGCTTGATGGCGGCAACGCGCAGACCGGTTTGGGTCAAGGCGTGGATGGTGGCGGCCATCAAGGTGGTTTTTCCGGTGCCGCTGGCGGCAGAAAACCCCATGACCGGCAGCGCAAAGGGCCGTTTGTCAGTTGCTCCGGCGCTGTGACTGCCACCACTGACCGGAGGAAAGATGGCAATCTCATCCAGATCGCTGACCGGATCCGTGGCTTGGGCATAGCGCTGGTTGACAGCCACCCGCAGCTGGTTATCGGCCAGAACAGACTGGTAGGGTTCCCCTTGGCTCTGCAAGTGTGTTATCAGTTGCGCCACCGTGTGGATGGTGGGCGGAAGCGTCAAACGCTCATCCGGGGTGCCGATCTTTTCCCGTACCCAGGCAAAATAGAGTATCCGTGCCACTGTATCCGTATCCTGTCTGCTTGCCGACCATGAAATTGATCAAAAGGAGAAGTGCGTGACTGTAGCAGAAAATTCCCCGCAATTGAAGGAGTCGCAAGAGGAGTTGTTCTCCATCCTCTTTATTGGTGACCTGTTTGGCAAAGCAGGGCGCCGCGCCTTGGAGCTGCATCTGGGCCGCTTGCGGCAACTGTTTCAGGTGGAGATGGTGGTGGTCAACGGCGAAAACAGCGCCGGGGGAATCGGCATCACCCCAGCCATTGCCAACGAACTGCTGCAAAGCGGTATCGATGTGCTGACCTCTGGCAACCATATCTGGAAATATAAGGAGATTTTTCCCTACCTGGAGAGCAATGGTCGCCTGTTGCGGCCACTCAACTATCCACCCGGCGCACCGGGCAAGGGGTTCATCATCCACACCACCGCCAACCGGCGCCGTGTGGCAGTGCTCAATCTTTCCGGACGGGTCTTTATGGATCCTTTGGATTGTCCGTTTCAAGCGGCGGATCGTTTTTTGGACAAGGTGCGCCTGGGGCGGGATGTGGATGCCATCCTTGTCGATATGCACGCCGAGGCCAGTTCAGAAAAAGGCGCCATGGGCTATTACCTGGATGGTCGGGTTTCGGCGGTTCTGGGTACGCATACCCACATTCCCACCGCCGACCAGCAGATTCTGCCCAAAGGAACCGGTTTTCAGACCGATGTGGGCATGACCGGCTGTTACCGTTCGGTGATCGGTATGAAGTTGGAGAGCGTCATGCCACGCTTCTTGCGCCAGATGCCAACCCATTTTGAACAGGCCAGCGAAGAGGGCACCCTGTGTGGTACCGTGGTCAGCCTCTCCCTGCAGGATGGTCTTTGCCGTCGGATCAGGCCGGTGCGGGTCGGGGGCTATCTCTCTGCAACACACCTGCCGGTTGCACGTTGAGACCGACATGCGGGCTTTGACCTGGGACGGGGCGGTTTTGCGCCTGCGGGAGGATCTGCCCGTGCCCCAACCGGCCCCACACGAGGCGCTGTTGCGGGTGCGTCTGGCGGGGGTCTGTGCCACCGATTTGGCCATTTTGCGTGGTTACAAAGGGTTCCGGGGTATTTTGGGCCATGAGTTTGTCGGGGAGGTGGTCGCGTGTGCCGATACCTCCTGGTTGGGGGCGCGGGTGGTGGGCGAGATCAACTGCGGTTGTGGCGACTGTCCGCGCTGCCAGAAGGGGGGAGCCAACCACTGCGCCGCACGCCGCGTGTTGGGGATTCATGACCATGATGGCCTCTTTGCCGAGTTCGCCTGCGTTCCCCTGGCCAATCTGCACCGTGTGCCGGAGAGCATGCGCGATCCAGAAGCCGTGTTGATCGAACCGTTGGCGGCGGCCCTGCGTTGTCTGGAGCAACTTCCCTTGGCAGCAGGGCAACCGGTGGGCATCGTCGGGGATGGCCGCCTGGGGATTCTGGTGGCCCATGTCCTGGCCTGCAGTGGTTATGCGCCCACGCTGATTGGCCACCATCCCGAACATGCCACCGCGTGGCCAGCCGGGCTCTCTGCCCACTATCGCCCGGAAGCCGTACCGCACGCGTTGCGCTTTGACACCATCATCGAGTGCAGCGGTCAGGCCAGTGGCCTGGCCTGGGCGCTGGCCAACATTGAACCCATGGGTCGTATCCTGCTCAAAAGCACCTTTCCGGGGGAAATTCCTCTTGCCCCGGCAGATTGGGTTGTGCGAGAGCTGCAGATTATCGGTTCGCGTTGTGGTTCTTTTGCCAAAGCGTTGCCATTCATGCAAGCGTTTCCGCTGCCTGTGGAGCGCTTGATCACCGCCACCTATCCCCTCCGTGCGGCGGTACAGGCCCTGGCCCATGCCGGGCGCTCCGGCAGCCTGAAAATTTTCATACAACCCTGATCTTATTGCGCATAACGGGCAATCAGCTCCAGCAGTTGTCCTTTTTTGATTGGCTTGGTCACGTGTTCGTTACAGCCTGCCTCGCGACTGCGCTGTGCTTCCCCCTCCAGCGCGTGGGCAGTGAAGGCAATGATGGGCAGCGCCGGGCGCCCTTGGTCGCTTTCCCAGCGGCGCAGAAGCTGTGTGGCCGTATAACCATCCATGACCGGCATCTGCACATCCATGATCAGCAGATCAATGGGCTCTTGTTGGGCGATCTGCAACGCCTCGGCACCGTTGTTGGCGATCAGCAAACGGTGCGGGGTCTGCTTGAGAAAAGCCTGGACCAGAATCTGGTTGTCTTCCGAATCTTCAGCCAGCAGAATGGTCAAGGCACGGGTGATCAGGACCGGGGGAGGCGTCTGGACAGGATCTAGACTTTCCGTTGCGGGCTGTGCCTCTTGCAACGGCAGCAGAATACAAAAGCGGGTGCCCACCCCCATGCTGCTCTGCACGCTGATCGTGCCGCCCAGCAGGCGAACCAGTTGCCGGGAGATGGCCAAACCCAAGCCGCTGCCACCGTAACGGCGGGTGATGCTGGAGTCGGCTTGGGCAAAGCTCTCAAAGATATGTTCCCACTGTTGGTTGTCGATGCCGATACCGGTATCTTCAACGGTCAGCTGCAGGCGTTGCTCGGAGTAGGCGTTGGCGCAGAGGGTGATGCTGCCCTGCTCGGTAAATTTGATGGCGTTACTCAACAGGTTGAAAAGCACCTGCCGCAGACGCAAACGGTCGCTCCATACCCAACGCGGCAACTGAGGATCAATGACCAGCAGCAATTGCAATGCCTTGCCACAGGCCACGCCATGCAGCAGGTCGGTCAATTCTTGCAACAGGGCAGACAAATCGACCGCTTCCAGATGCAGTTGCATCTGACCGGCCTCAATCTTGGCCAGATCCAGAATCTGGTTGATCAATTCCAGGAGGGTGTTGCCGGCATTCTGTTGCTTGAGAATGAACTCTTTTTGTTGCGCATCCAGTGCTGTTTCCATGAGCAGATCCCCCATGCCGATCACCACATGCATGGGGGTACGGATTTCATGGCTCATGGCGGTCAGGAATTCACTTTTGGCCTGACTGGCCGCTTCGGCGGCCAGTTTGGCCTGTTGCAGTGCGGCTTCCATCTGTTTGCGCTCGGAAATATCCAGGCCCATGCCAATCAGCAGGGTTTCCTCATCCAGAACAAGACGATGTCCCACAAAATAGAAGAGCTGGGAAGAGCCGTTGCGATGCCAGATCGTGGCCTCGGTGCTGGCATAGCCTTGTTGAAAAACCGCTTGAATGCGTTGAGCGATGATCTGCTGATCCTCGCCCCGAAAAAATGCCAACGGCGAGGTGCGGGCCATCTCCTGGTTGGGACAACCGGTAATCTCTTCCAGTGCCTTGTTCCACAGGCGAAAGCGACCCTGTTGATCGATCAGATAGAAGGCCCCAGGCAGAGAGTTGATCAGTTGCCGAATGAAATCCCGTTCCTGACGCAGAGCGGTTTCGCTATTTTGACGCTCTTTTTCGATGGTCCATTGGCGGCGTTGATAGAACCACAAGGCCAAACTGAGTAGGCAGGCCATGAAGCCGAGGAGCCCCATCTGCAGATAAAATTGATTCTTGATGGGTTCGTTCAGTACGGGCAGGAGTCGACTGGCCACGACAATCAGGGGATGATCCACAGGCAGGCTGTCGGAGCGGATGGTGCGAAAGACCGCCATGCGCTCTTCCTCCAGGGAGGGGGAGTAGCCGGAATAGAAGGTTTCGTCCAATCCGCTGGCCAAATGTTGATTGAAGAAGGAGTTTGCTTGCCGCAATTCCCGCCCGGAGAGATGCAGTTTGCCCGGTTCGGCGAGGTAGAGGATGCCCTCTTCATGGCTGATGGAGGTCAGCATATCGGGGGCGTACAGGACCGAGAGCAGCAAGGTGCGAAAATAGCTGGGGTCAAAGGTGCCGCTCAATATGCCGTCGAAGGCACCATCTGGCGTGTGCAGAGAGAGGGAAATGTTCATGCCCCAGATGCCGGTAACGGTGGAAAACGGGGGTGAAAGCGTCAGTTGGGTGGGATTGCTGGCGTTTTGGCTGCGCTGAAAATATTCCCGGTGGCTGAAATCCTGTCCGATGAGTTCCGGTCGATTGGAGGCGATGATGATACCCTTTTTGTCATAGAGGCTCAGGGTACGCACGCCTGGGATGGCTTCGCAAAACAGAAACAGGTTATGGTTGAGCTGTTTTTGCCATTCGGGTTGCTGTTTTTGTTGGGGTATTTCCTGGCGCAGGATGCGCAGCACCTGATAGAGGGATTCCAGTTGGCGCACCAGATTATAATCGACTACTTTGGCCTGGGTGGACAGGCGGTTGCGTTCTTGTAAACGAAGTTGTTGATATTGATGATCAAACATGAAGGTGACGAAGAAGGCAAGACCAGCAAAGCCCAAGAGCAGCAGGCCCCATTGTGCGCGATAGCGATGATGCAGCGGGTAGAGCAGGTGCTGCCGGATGAGATGAATCAGGGACATGGATAGAGTCGCGCCACAAAAGCCAAACGGTGAGTGACTGGTTACAGGAGCAGGGCTGCGAAAACCGCATGACCTTGATGGAGTATAGCGTATTTTTTGGCGGGAATAAAACCCTTGAAGATGGGCTGGGCAATGGTATTTGCAATTGGGTGGGATCAAGAGGAAATGATCTCTTCCTTGCGGGTTGAATGACGATGGAAAAAATACAAATGCGATGGTTTTGCAAGGTAGGTAAGATCTATTGTATGATTGTTTCCAGAGTGTTATATTTCCGGTGCCGTGCTTTATAGAGCTTTTCTTTTTTGGTTACAGGATGCCTATTGGTGAGTCAAAATTCTTCGCAGATCCATTGCCAACCAAAGGATTGTCAGGAGTGGCGCCAAATTGCCATGGAGCGTGGTAAAGATGCTCTGGCCTTGCAAAGAGCGGCACGGTTGACGGCAGCCGTCTATATGGCTGGATATATGCTTGAGGCCTACTTGAAAGCCTGTTGTGCGGCGAAGAAATCTCACTATCCAACCTCTGGCTCTGAGGGGCACAATTTAGAATTATTGTGGAATATTGCTGAGTTGCACTATCCTCCAAACACGGATGTTCAGATCCAGGAGTTCTATTTGCGTCGTTGGTCAACAGATTTGCGTTATTGTTTACCAGAAAAGATTGGTTTTTCTACACAACAGGCAGCAGACATGCTTGCTGGAGCAAATATACTGGCCACCTTCATTGCAAACGGGATAAAACGTACCCGGAGGAGATGTTGAATGGATCGCCAAAGTATCCTCGTCACTATTCAGGAGAACCTGCGTCGGGCTGGCATCACAGAGGCGGATATTCGTTTGCAGGCAGACCGTTATAAGTCGGATGAGTGGCGGGTGGCAATCATCACTGAGCAATTTTCCGGGTTAAGTCAGCCGCTGCGCCAAGAGAAGAGTTTGGGAGAGTTGATCCATCAGCTTGAGTTTCAGTGGGTTGACCTGCTGACTCCAGACGAGGTGGCGTGGGCGGGGGCGCTACCGGGACATGCCGAGCCGGAGCAACTTCCGTTGTGGTCGGAGGTCTTGGCCAGAGGAGCTTCTCATCAACCGGTAAATATGCGCTTTCCCACGGACAACGATGAGGATTTGCAACCACCGATTATGGTGACCTTTTACTCTTTGCGCGGAGGGGTAGGTCGTTCCACGGCTCTGGCCTATACGGCCAAGTTGCTGTCTGCTGCTGGGCATCGGGTGGTTTGTGTTGATATGGATTTGGAAGCGCCGGGTTTGTCCACGCTGTTTGGCATCAATGAAGAAAAATACCGCTGGCGGGAGGATGGGCAAGGGTTGCGTGGCGTGGTGTCGCTGTTGGTGGAATTGGATGCGGGTGGTGCGCCGGACTTTACCCAGCATCTGGTGCCAGTGGATAAATCCAATAAGCTTTTCCTGATTCCAGCCGGTGTGCCGGATGCGGAATACGCACGGAGTTTGCGCCAGGTAACTCCAGAGTTCTGGTATCGGGAGGAGAAGAACCCTTTCGAGCAATTCTTTGCTTCGTTGCGAAGCGGCTTGCCGTTTATCCCGGATGCGATTCTGGTTGATGCACGAACAGGCTTTTCGGAAGTGAGTGGTCCCTTATTGTTTGGCATTGCGGATATGGCGATTATCACCTTTTTCCCCCATCCACAGGCTGAAAGGGGTACCCGCTTATTGAGTCAAGGGATTTTGCGTTGTGCTGTGCGTCGCGCTGGACGGGAGGAGGGCTATGGACCAATGCCGCGTTTTTTGGTCTCACCGGTGCCGCAGAGCAATGCTCCAGAAGTGAGAATGCATTATCGAGACCGTGCCTTGGAATGGGTGGCCTCCTGGATGGAAGAGGTACAGATAGCAAGAGGCCAAGAACAGGGTCTGGAAGAGATACGCGCAGAGGAGATAACCCACTTTGTTCACTATCGTGAAGAGATTGCCTCTTCGGATGCCATCATGGATACGGAAAAGGTACGTTCTCCCTATCGCACCCTGGCCGACTGGATTGAAGGTGTGTTGCCACAGAGCAGAGGAGCCCTGGCAGAACAAGGACTTCCTGTCGAAAAGAAAGAGACGATCATTGATGGTTTGCGCATTGCCGATGGCACGGCAGAGTCGCAGGCGTTCTTGCTGCACCATTATGTGAAGATTGCTGCGGTCGAACGTGCCTTGGACAGCAAGGCCAATGTGGTTCTGGGCCGCAAAGGAACCGGAAAAACCGCTCTGTTTCGCTACATGCGCGAGCATGAAGAGTTCAAGGAGCGTGTCATCGTTTTGCACGCACCCCAGGGGATGTCTCATAAACCGGCCTGGATGATGACCTATGATGGTTTCAAGGAGGTTGAAAAGATCATTAAGCAGCAAGGAGCAGAATGGCGGCATTTCTGGGGATACTATGGCTATACGGCATTGTGCCATTTTCTTACTGCTGTTGGCCGTGCTCCAGAAAACATCCTCAGTGAAAAGTGTCCCTGGCAAGATCAATCGGCTTTTCTGGATGCCTTTACGCAATTTCTTGGTCTGCCGAGGTATGGTATCCGCTTGGTCGATGGGTTGAAATACCTGGATAGCCTATTCCACAAGAACGATGGAGTACCGTATATCCTGGTTATGGATGGACTGGATACGGGATTTGGCAGCACCATGGAGGCATTGCAGCGCAGAAAAGAGGCAGTCGAAGGTTTATTCTCTTTCTTTATGGAGGTTTATCCTTTGTTTGCCAATCTGCAATTCAAGATATTCCTGCGGGAGGATATTTGGCAAAAGGTTGTTTTCCAAAATAAAAGCCATCTGTTCGGGCGCCTGGAAATGCTGAAATGGCAAGATCAGGTCGAATTTATGAAGGTGTTGATTCGTCAGGTCATTGATTGTGAAACTTTTCAACAATTCCTCAATCAGCCAGCGCTGCTGGCTCGGTTGACGGTCACGCCCAGTGAGCAATGGCATGAGAAAGATATTCAGGAGGTATGGCACCTGTTGGTAGGGGTGCGGATGAAAGGGGGAAATGCCGCCTTTACCCGAAACTGGGTGTGGAGTCGGTTGGCCGATGCCAATGGAGATCATACGCCCCGTTTTCTTCTGCAGCTTTTCAGACATGCCCTGGATTGGGAGCGGGGTGAAAACAGACGGATCAGTTATGAGAAAAGCATCATTCGTCCCCGTGCCTTGATCGAATCTCTGCCCAAGGTTTCTTCGGACGCTATTGCATCGCTTAAAGAAGAGTTTGGGGAGTTGGGATCATTTTTGGATATGTTGAAAACAGCCGGTTATACACCCGTTCAGAAGGAGAATTTGACTGAACATGAGTCCCTTATTGAGTTGGCTACAGAAATTGGTCTGTTGGCCTCGTATGAAGAGGATGTCAAAGGGAATATCAAGCGCTATAGGGTGCCGGATGTTTATCGAATCGGTCTGGGGATGACCCGCAAGGGGCAAGCGTAAGGGAAGCTCACCCCCCCAGCGGGCGCTGGTTCTGAATCGTCGCCATAATTTCCCGGAACAGACACGCCTTGCGAATCGGTTTGGTGAGATGGCCGTTGCAGCCTGCCGCCAAGCTGTTGGCACTGTCACCGTGCAGCGCATAGGCCGTCAACGCCAAAATGGGCACAGGGGGGCGCTGCTGCTCTTGCTCCCAGGTACGAATGGCACGGGTCGCCGTGTAACCATCCATCACCGGCATCTGAATATCCATCAAAATCAAATCATACGTGCGATTCTTTACCCGTTCCACGGCAAGCTGACCATTTTCGGCAATCTCCAACTGCACCCCAGTCGAACGCATAAAGGTTTTGATCAGGAAAATATTATCCTCCGCATCTTCGACCAGAAGAATGCGCAACCCCTCCCAGTGCGCCATCCCCGTGCCAGGAGCTGGCAGGTGCGCCGCAGGCGCTGCGACAGGCTTGTCTTGAACCATGGGCAGGTCAATGCTGAAAGAAAATGTGCTGCCATATCCTGGGCGGCTGCACAGTGTCAAATCGCCCCCCAACAATTCCACAATCTTCTTGCATAAATAAAGCCCCAAACCTGTGCCACCATATTTGCGGGTGTGTGAGGTGTCCGCCTGCTGAAACAGCTCAAAAATTAACGCCTGCTTCTCCTCCGCAATCCCAATACCGGTGTCAATCACCCGAAAAGTAAGGCGTTGTGCCTGTGGCTCCGTCGCCTCTATGCGGATGATGATCGAACCCTGCTCGGTAAATTTGCTGGCGTTGCTTAATAAATTGGTCAAAACCTGCCGCAAACGTAACGGATCCCCATGCCGCCGTACTGTCGATACCCCCTCGTTCTGCCACTCCAAACGAACCCCCTTCTCCTTGACCAAGATCTGAAACATGCACACCAGAGTGCGCATCAACTCTTCCAAATCAAACTCAATATCCTCCAACGCGATAGAGTGGGCCTCCAACTTGGTTAAATCCAATAAATTGTTCAGTAATTCCAATAACATGTTTGAATTGCGCTGCAGGGCGTGTATATAAGAAATCTGCTGCGCATCACCCGCCTCGGCCATCTGCTGCACCAATACTTCCGACATCCCCATGATAATATTCATCGGCGTGCGAATCTCATGGCTCATGGTGGCCAAAAATTCACTCTTGGCTTGATTGGCCGCTTCTGCCGCCTGTTTGGCTGCCAGGAGATGGCACTCTGTCCGCTTGCGGTCGGTCAGATCAACAATCGTGATCAGTACCCGTCCCCAATTGATCTCATAACCCGCAACCACAACCGCGTGAATCTGTACCCATATTTGTTTCTTCTGCATCGTCCACTGCACACATTCCGCCTGAAACATCCCTTGTCCATTCCAGAAGGCAATCAACTCTTCGGCAAAAATATTCAAAGTTTCGTCGGTAAAAAATTGCGCCAAATTGGCAAGAATCTCTTGTTGACTGGCCGCACCATAGAGACGCAAAGTGCTCTGGTTGACATCCACAATACGCACCATTTGTGCGCAACGTCGTACCACCGCCGGATGGGTGCGTAAATACTCCCCCATGTCTGCAACACCCTGCTGCTGCAGTTCGTTCAGAAAACGTTTGACGGTACTGAAATCCTCTTCCCACAACGAAATGGGGGACTCCTGAAACAGCGTATGATACCGGGCCGTCTGTTCATTGACCCGTCGTTCCGCCTGTTTGCGGTCACTGATGTCCTGCACTGTGCCAATGGAGCGCAATGGTTGGCCGCTCTCGTCGTAATAGGTCTCGCCCCGTTCGTGCACATGCTTGATGCGGCCATCCGCAAACTGCAAACGGTGCTCCAAATGATACGGCAGACGACTGTTCACCGAGTGCAGATAAGCCTGATTGACGCCATCCCGATCTTCTGGATGAACCAGAGCCAAAAAAGCCTCGTATGAGGCCGTAAAATTGTCCGGGTCCATCTCAAAGATGCGAAAAACTTCCGCCGACCAGATCAGTTGTTTGCTGCGCAGGTCAAACTCCCAACTGCCTATACGGGCCAATTGTTGTGACTCCGCCAACAGTCTCGCCTGCTTGCTGTATGGGAACGTGCCCCTGATTTGTGCCCCCAGACAGTGCTGCCGTGCTTGGGCAGAGAGTATGGCCCGTTCCAGGGAACTGCTGCTCAACCCAGACCAAGTGAGCATCTCCTGAGCCCCTGCCTGCAGGGCGGTGACGACCCAATCGTTGGGCAACGCCTCCGCCAACAAAAGAATCGCCAAGGTGGGGTGGTTTGTATGCATGTGGGCAATGCGGGATAGACATCGTTCAAACGGCAGACTTGCCTCAAGCGCCAATACCGCCGACTCTCTGTTTTCTTGCAACTGCCGCAAAGCCAGATCATCCACTGTGCCGACTACCTGAACAGAAACATGCGCCAATCGGCTCTGTTCCAAGAACCGACGCAGTAGCCCAACCCTCTCCTGCGACCCGGAGAGCAGCACAAGGGAAAGTGGAGGCAATTCCATCAGGCAACATCCCTATTGAGTCAAACGCATGCTTTAGCCAGCCATCACAGCAGGATAGCATAAAAATGCGTTTAATCAAACACGATCTTCCATCAATAAGATAAGTTTATGATTTTGGTAAATATTTCCTATGAAACGACTCTTGTTAAGCGTAACTTTCGGACGGAAAACAAGTAATTATTATTTATAAACAATTGTTTATTGTGTTTTGTCTTGAATTTGTATCCATGTAAATTATTAAATTTTTTATTATTAATCAGTATGTTATGCTGTATAATGTGGTTATGTATATCGAACGAGTTCCCAACAGAAACTCCCCGCCCTCTGCAGCCAATAGGGTTTCCACATACGCACCTCACGCCAGGGAGGAGTGGCTCATGGTGCGGCAGCAGGAAGATCCATCACAACCCGACCGCTCATCCCGGCCAACAGACCAGGAACCGCCTGCAAAAATTGTCCGCTGATTTTGATGGATTGACTGACCGCATCCACCTTTGCCCCGATACGGATGATTTTCGCCGCATGGGCTTGCCCGGTTTCATCCACATGCAAAGTAAAGGGGCTGCCTGGTTTGATCTGCTGCAGCCAACGTGAAGGAGCAATAAACTCTACCTCCAGGATGGAGTCATCCAACAGCTCCAGCAAGGCCTGCCCGGCCTGCACAAATTGGTGTGGACGTGCCTTCCATTCGACAATACGACCGGAAAAAGGGGCGCTGATGGCACATTTGGCAACAGTGGCTGTCATCACCGCCACTTCGGCACGTGCTTTGGCTGCTTCGGCACCGGAGGTGACTACCTCTAGCTCACCAACCGATTTTAACTGCAGCAGTTTGCTGTTGACTTCACGCAGTTTGTCAGCTGCGGTCAAGGCGGCGCGGGCCTTTTCCAGCTGAGCCCGTTGCAGGGAACAATCCAGGGAGGCCAACAGGTCACCGTTTTTGAAGCGTGCTCCCTCTTCCAAGGGCAATTTTTCCAGACGCGCAGGCAGTTCGCTGGACATGGTTGTGTATTGTCTGGGTAAAATCTGGGCACGCAAGGTGTTGGCCTGCAGAGCGGTGGGCAGTTCTGCAGCCTGTACTGGCCCACCGCTCAGAAAGAGAGCGCCCAGCGCGACAACGCCGGAGCGGAACCAAGAGAAAATCATGAGTGCGGTGCCAACAGCTTGGAGTGCATCCAGGCATTTTGGCCAATGCGCAACCATTGGCCATCGCCGGAAAGTTCCAGCACGGTCAGTTTGTCACCGGGATGCAGCAGACGCACCTTGTCAAAATCCTTGCCTGGTCCACGACGCACCCATGTGTTGAGTTGAACGGTGCCCTTGCGGCCAAGCAACGGTGACTCTTTTGTCGCGGAGCCAGTGGTTGTATCGGGCAACTTTTCAGTGGTGTCGGCCAAAGCAGAGACCACAGCCGCCGGAAGTTCTGCTTCTGCAGATTTGTTGCTCTGCTCACTGGAGCTTGCTGCAGGCGCGGCAGAACGAGTGGTTTGCTGCTCAAAGCTGCCTGCTTGTGCAGTAGCGCTGTTCGTGGGATGTGTTGGTGTGCTGGCGTGCTCTTGATGGGGGATGCTTGCCGCCTGTTTACGTGCAGAGTTGCTTTGCAACCACTGTTCCACCCGTTTGCTTAAATCTTCCAGAGAGCCTTCCTGGATGATGCCCACCTCTGGATCCTGTCCCACGGTGGCCATCATTTTGCCAACCGCTGATTGCAGTTGCGACAAGGCCAGATAATAACGCAACTCAGCCAGGATGGCGTTGGTCTCGCTGGCGATGCGGTCGAGGACGCTCTGTGCATCCTGGGCGGCTTTGTGCCCGGTATGTTGGGCAATATCCTTCTCCACCCGGAACAGCGCCTCGCTGCGTTGCAACTGGGTGTGGGCCGCCTCATATTGACGATGGGCAATATGCACCTGCATCAACAGCGCCATGCGCAAGGCTTGCCGTTTGGCCTGCGTTACCGTCTCATTGGCTTCGGCAAAGGCCAACTGATCGGGTGCCGACAATAAATTGAGCAGATTCAAAGAGACACGCATTCCTGCTTCGTTCCACTCCTGGTGCATGGCAAAGGAGTTGTCATCATATTGATGGCTCATGTTGATGCTGATGCCCGGCAGCAGTTTGAGTAGCGCCTTGCGATTCTCCGTTGCGGTGATGCGCGATTGATAGGCCATCTCACGCATATCGGGTTGACGCATCAGGGCCGAATCTTCCATTTCGGTCAAGGGCATCTGCCATTCGTGGGCGGTCAATCCCTCTTGGGGAATCTGCAACTGCAGCGGGGTGCCAGGGGGCAGCGTCATCATGGCGGCCAACTCTACCTTGGCTGTGGAGAGCTCTTGTTGGGTTGCCTCCAGTTGGCGCAGGGTTTCCAGCAAAGTTTTGCGATAGCGCAACGACTCCAGCGGTGAGCGTAGCTGACTCTTTTCGGCCTTTTGGGCATCGGCGAGCGCACTTTCCGCCAGCTTGACGGTGGCGGCGACGCGCGGTGCCAACTGTTGGGCAGCGGCAGCACGCCAGAAGGCCGAACGGGACTCTTGCACCAAATTGTGCAGCACCTTGCGCTCCCGTTCCTGAGCGATCAGCTGCCGGTCGGCATTTTGCTTGGCGTTATAATAGCTGACCCCAAAATCAAGCAGGTTCCATGTGAGTCCCAAATCGGCGGTGATCCGTTCGCGATCTTGTGATGTGGAGCGTTCCGGCATCATGGCGCCAGTTGCGATGGAATAACTGCTGGAAGCACTGACATTATCCCGTCCCGTATATCCGGCGGAGGTAGTCAGTTTTGGCAGGGTGTCAAACTTGTCCAGATCCAGTTGCCGGGTCGCCAAAGCGGCTTCCATGCGTTTGACCCGATGATCCATATTATAGCGCAAGGAGCGGGCGATCACCTCAGACAAGCTCAAGGGGTGGTCGACAGCCTCGCGATTGGCAAACATGCTGGCAAAATCACTCTCTTTTTGGCTCAACAACTCCTGATTGGTCAGCTTTTGCGGCTGCACAGCACAGCCAGCGAGCAGTGCTGAGAGCAGCAACAGGGAAGATTTGCGCGCTATTTTTCTAATCGATAATGGAATCATATATCCTTGCACCTATCCTGGAACCGCCAATACGATGTTCGTTAATTATGAGTTGCGATGACTACTGTGTCCCAGTATAACCTAAAAGAGTTTCTCTTTGCTACCTTTAGAACGCGGTCCATCCGATTTTTTCGGTGCATTTTTTTTCGCATTTCCCCCTTCTATTGTTGCCAATTTTGCTTCCCATGAAGAAAGCCAAGATCCGAGCACGGTTTTGATTTTGCTGTTGACTTTTTGCCAGAAGGACATAATGCTCTCCAGGTGGTCTTTGGGAACCGGTGCGGTCCCCAACGGGGAGTGGAGCAAAGCCACATGCTCTTGCTTTTGCTGTTGATCTTTTGCCCCTGCAGTGGGCATCCTGGTTCTTGTTGTCGACCACCTGTAAGGATATATAAAAAAATAATGGATGTTTTGTTCAAATCGGGGCGCAAAGGACTTTTACGCCGCTGTCAGCAATTTGCCGCAATGATGGCTTTGGAACCACGCATGATGTTTGATGGTGCGGTTGTGGATGAGCATGTTGTGGTAAACTTGGAGATGCCATGCGTTCGGATCAAGATAGTGTCAGTGGAAATTACATAGACATCTTTCCCTGGGACGAAAATTTCAATACCGGCTTGCCCAAGATCGATGAACAGCACAAGAAACTGGTGCAGCTACTCAATCTCCTGGCCAGCCATGTTGCCTTCAGTGCTGAGGCAATTGTCCTGGATAAAATTTTTCCCCAACTGGCCAAGTATGTGGTCTATCACTTTGAGACCGAAGAGGCGATTTGGCGGGAATTTCTCGCCGGTGACCCCTCCGTGGTCGAACATCAGGCGATTCATTGCTCCTTTGTACAGGAGATCTCGCGCCTTGAGGCGTCCCGGAAATCACAGCCCCTGTCTGAAGTGGCCGAAGAGACCCTCGATTTTCTTGCGCGCTGGTTGGCATCCCACATCCTGGAGAGTGATCGCTATCTGGCCCACGTCGTACTGGCTTTGGAGTCAGGGTTGCCGCTAGAGCAGGCAAAGCGCCGAGCCAAGGAACAGATGGGGGGAGCGACGCGCGCGCTGATTGACATTATCCTGTCGATATACTCCACCCTTTCCTCGAACACCCTACGGTTAATGCGCGAACTGGCGGAGCATCGACGTGACAAGGAATCTCTTATCCGCTCTCGTCAGGCGGTGCAGGCAAGCGATCGGCGCTTCTCACAACTCATCCAAAATTCCTTTGACACGATCGTCATCCTTGACGCTGAAGGCATCCAGCGCTACGTGAGCCCATCCGCCGAGTGGTGCCACGGTTACGCTCCCAGTGAACTCGTCGACATCCCGGTGATTGAACAGATGATCCATCCCGATGATCAGGAACGGGTTCTGGCTGCGTTCCGGCAGATTATTGAGACGGGGTCTGGTGGTGCGCAGTACCGACACCGGCGCAAAAGCGGCGGTTGGGTACACATGGAGGCACGAGGTTCGAACCAGTTGGGGAATTCCGACATCGGCGGGGTCGTGGTCAATGTCCGCGACATCACCGAGCGTATGCAGGCGGAGGCGGCGCTGCGGAAGAGTGAAGAACGTTTTCGCAGCCTTTTCTCCGCAATGCTCAACGGTTTTGCCCTGCACGAGATCATCGTCAACGAGGTGGGCCACCCCGTGGATTACTGTTTCCTGGAAATCAATCCCGCTTTCACCACCATGACTGGCCTGACCGCCCAACAGGTGCTCGGCAAAAGGGTTCTGGAACTGCTGCCGAACACAGAAGCATACTGGATCGAAACCTACGGTAAAGTGGCCATGACCGGAGAACCGGCGAGGTTTCAAAATTACAGCGCTGTGTTGGGAAAGTATTTTGATGTCTATGCCTTTTCACCACGCCATGGCCTGTTTGCCGTGATTATTGAGGAAATTACCGAACGGGTTCTCGCCCAGAATGCCTTGCGAGAGAGCGAAGAGCGCTATCGCGCCTTGTTCGCGGCGGCCCCGGATGCCATCTTCCTTGCCGACTCGGTTTCGGGGATCGTCCTGGATGCCAACACCTCTGCCTGCCGGTTGATCGAGAAACCCCTGGAGGAGATTCAGGGGATGCATCAAGCCCAACTCCATCCGCCTGCTATCGAGGCATGCGTCCGAGAGGCATTCCAGAAGTATGCGAGGCAGTCCGCTGAATCCATAGACATGCCTATAGAAATTGCGGTCCTGCGGTCAGACGGGCAGGAGATACCAGTGGAGGTTACCGGGAGTGTCCACACTTTTCACGGCAGATCGATTCTGCAGGGCATCTTCCGTAATATAAGCGAACGCAAGCGGGCCGAAGCGGGCTTGCGCTTGCGCGACGAAATCCTGACCAAC
The DNA here is from genome assembly GCA_002753095.1 of Magnetococcales bacterium. Classification (GTDB taxonomy): domain Bacteria; phylum Pseudomonadota; class Magnetococcia; order Magnetococcales; family Magnetaquicoccaceae; genus Magnetaquicoccus. The sequence goes on along the minus strand of PDZU01000033.1, from coordinate 6,235 downwards.
ATGATGGAGGGGGTAGCTCTCATTCGTGCCCAGGATGGTAAAATCGTCTATGCAAATCCAAAATTCGAGAGGATGTTCGGCTATTCTCTGGGCGGTTTGAACGGTTGCAACATCGCCATCATCAACGCTCGAACCGACAGGTCTCCTGAAGAAACTGCCCAGGAGATCATGACGGTTCTGCAGCGGGAGGGCTTTTGGGAGGGGGAACTTCTCAATTGTCGTCAGGATGGAAGTACACTGTGGTGCCGAGCAACGGTCTCCGACTTTGATCATCCAGAATACGGGACTGTCTGGCTGACCATCCAGCAGGATATCTCCGAGCAGAAAAAAGCCGAGCTTGTTCGTCTGAAAGACGAGCAGCGCTTGCGGATGCTCATCGAGTTGGATCAGGATCTGCTCCAATTGGACGAGGCTGACCTGTGCCGCCGCTTGTTGGACATTGCTGTGGCGGTAACCAACAGCACGGTTGGCTATCTGCATCTCGTCGATGAGGATCAGGAAACCATCCGCCTCGTGGTATGGAACCAAACCGTGATGGATGCATGCAGCGCCATACACAATACCCATTATCCTCTAGCCCAGGCCGGTATCTGGGCTGACTCTGTGCGTCTGAGACGGACGGTGGTCCACAACAATTTTCCCAATGAACCGACCCGAAAAGGCTATCCTGAAGGACATTTCCCGGTAAGGCGCCACATGAGTACGCCGGTCATGCGTGGGGATCTGATCCACATGATCATCGGGGTGGGGAACAAGGATACCCCTTACGATGATCAGGATGTTGTCCAATTGCAACTCTCAGCCAATGAGATACAGTTGTTCATGTTACGCTGGCAGGACCAAGATGTGCTCAAACAGGCCAAGTTAAAAGCGGAGTCGGCCAACCAAGCCAAGGGGGATTTTCTTGCCACCATGAGCCATGAAATCCGTACCCCCATGAATGTCGTGTTGGGAATGTCGGATGTGTTGCTCGAAACCAACCTTGATTCGGAACAACGCCAGATTGTTCAGACCATGCACCGATCAGGCAAAGCACTGATCAACTTGATCAATGACGTGTTGGACTTTTCCAGAATAGAATCCGGTCGTTTTACGGTGTCCGATCTGCCCTTTTCACCACGCCAAGTTGTTGAAGAGATCGTTCGTCTGATGCGGATAACGGCTGAAAGTAAAGGACTGGTTTTATCGGAAGATGTCTTGCCAGACATACCAAGTGCCATTTTAGGTGACGATGGACGGGTTCGGCAGGTGTTGATCAATCTGCTGGGCAACGCCATCAAATTCACCCCGTATGGGCGAGTGTCTGTGCGCTTGTTACCCCATCCGCAGCAGTCAGAAACCATTTTGTTCAGCGTGGCCGACACCGGTATTGGCATTGCTGAGGAGCAGGCAAATCGCATCTTTGAGCATTTTACCCAAGCGGATTCTAGTGTTACCAGACGTTATGGTGGGACTGGTCTTGGGCTAGCGATTTCCAAGAGGCTTGTGGAACTTATGGGTGGGCGGATCTGGGTGGAAAGTCAGCTTGGACAGGGGAGTACATTCTTTTTTACCCTGCCATCGCGATTAGTAGCCGTTACCGTATCCCAGGATGCTCCAATCAAAACGACGAATGCCACTTCCGTCAGGGGTCTCCGTATTTTGGTTGCTGAAGATGCCCAAGAGAACCAGATGTTGATCCAAGCATATCTGAAAAAAACGCCACATCGCGCGGTGATGGTCAATGATGGAGTCGAGGCTGTTGTACGGGTGCAAGAAGAGTTGTTTGACCTGGTGTTGATGGACATCCAAATGCCCAACATGGATGGGTACGCTGCCACCCGTGCCATTCGTCAGTGGGAACGGGAGGAACAACGCAAGCCATTGACCATTATGGCCTTGAGTGCCCATGTTTCTGTAGACAGAAGGGAAGAGAGTCTGGCCGTCGGGTGTGATGGGCATCTTGCCAAACCCATCAAGAAACAGACTCTGTTGGATGCCATTCAGCGTGTTGCAGAGTCTATTGACAAGCAGGGTCTGATGGAGATTCCGCATGGAGATACCACATATTAAACGCAACGGATCAACCAAATTGCCCAAGCATTGCCTGTCCTGTATCGAGTTTGGCACGCCATCATGTTGTGAGAGCTCTTTTCCGTGCTAACGCCCCAGGTCAGCTCCAAACACCTTTTTCAGCAAGGTACTACTGCGGGCAGCCGGATTGGCGCGTATGTTCTTTTCCTCACCAGCCAGTTTGACAAACAGGCCATCTACCGCCTTGCTGGTCACATAACCATCAAGATCGCTGGCATCCTGACCGGTCACCCCAGATAACAGGTTTAAACCACCACTGGGAACTGCTCCCATCAACGCCTTGTAAGATGATGTGACACCAGAGGCCTTGGTACTGTCGGCAACGATCGGGCGAATCGCCGCCAGCAAATGCTGCGAACTGCTCTTGCGGAAATACTCTGTGGCGGCATTGTCCGGTCCACGCAAAATGGCCGATGCATCCTCGATTGTCATGTCCTTGATGGCCTGTGCAAAAATATCAGCAGTCACTGGCACTGCTTTCTCGGCGGCTTGGTTGAGTGTGCCGATAAACTGATCCCGCAACCCTTTGGCCGGTCCCATGGACAACATCGATTCCAACGGTTGCAACATGGGGGGCAAAGGAATCCGTACTTCTGCATCTCCTGAAAAGCCGTTTTGTCGTCCCAATGTTCGAATCGCCTGCTTGACGCCCACACCCAGTGCCTCTTTCAACCCGCCACTCATCTCACCGGATGACAGACCGGCAATACTTCCACCACCGGACGATGCGCGCTCGCCCAGCACGGGAGCCGCTTGATTCAGTAACGGCGAAACCTGATTCAATAAATCACCAACACCGCCACTTTCACCCAACACCGGCCATGCCATGACCAGAGCACCCGCCAACCACAACACGCGATACCCATTCCCTGTCCGCACAGCACCATTCAAATTTTGTCGCACCTTACCCACCTTTATGGATCGTTGGATCGTCAACCGATTCTGCTTCTCTACCTTATTGGATTGGGCGGGCGCTTGTACAGGTCTGATCTTATTTCCTGCCTGCGATGATTTCCTTTTTGTCCCGGCTCCATTCTGCACTGATCGTGTTGTTCATGCCACCTCCTCATTGCGCAGTATGCCAAACAGCAGTTTGATTATACCGTGACACGAGTCCGCACCCCAACTTCCATAGTGTTCGATATTTTACTGTTTCCTGTATTCCAATCTGTGGTAATAAAACGAGATGTAATAAAAAATTAGTGTAATAAAAACCTGACTGATCCACCTCGGTTGACGGTGTCGTGATCGCCACTGGTATTACTGCTCACGATCCCCTGCGCCAGTTGTAATCAGATCTGCTGCGCTGATTGTAGCTCTTCCTTGGCTGGTTGCCGAAATTTTGCTCGTATCTCTCGACCTTGTAACGAGGCTGCGGGTGCTCATGCAAACGACTGTGATGGTGATGGCAACCAGCGGAGAAGAGAAGAATGCCAAGCAGGGGAAGGATCAATATTTTCACTGGATGTCTCCATGTAGCGTCTGAGTTCGTGGTAGCCAGCATGCACTGCCTAGTTACCGATATTGACGGTCGTGGATTCCAATATTGTCGTCGCAAGGCGACCAGAATCCTGCGATGATTTTTGGTCAAGCAGATAATTTCATTAATGATTCCGTGCTTGCGCCTGGGCTGCGAAAGGAAAGACCCTGTCAAACCCGAAAAAGTGTCTTTATTTTCTACGCATAATGAACTAAAATCAATAAATCTGGATTTTTGTGTGATATGGAACCTTGTTGAGTTACGTTAATCGAATTTCTGGCAGTTTGGGGGGCATGGATAGCGTGATGAACAGTCAGGTTTTTATGTCGTGCGTTCAGTTGATCTGTTGTGACTTTCCGCCGGCATCGGAAGATGGCTTGAATCGGAGGGATTGCCGATGAGCGAGCGCATTACGACGAATAAATGGGCTAAAGTGTTGACTGCTTTGCGAGATTGGTCGCAAGTTTCTGATCAGGAATTTGGCAAAAGTTTAGAACCCGCCCAGACCGTACAGGAAGGCTCTGAATCGGTGCAACTGGCCGATGCGTCACTTTTTTTGAGTGGTGCGTTTCATCGTGATGGCAGTGATCTGGTGATCGTTGCACCCACAGGCGAAAGGCTGGTCGTTGCCGGGTATTTTACGGCTGAACCTCCGCCTATTTTGACAGCCCCTAACGGGGCTTTTTTATTGCCTGAGACCGTTGCGCTGTTGCTGCCGATAGAAAACTCTGGCGTTCTTGTGGCTGGTCCTGTTCCTGAGCAGGCAGGTTCTGATCCTGGTGCGGCCAAGGCGGGTGGTTCAATCGGGAAGGTCAAAGCGGTCAATGGCTCTGCAACGGCCCGCTCCCAGGGAGGAGAGAACCGCACGCTCAAGGCTGGAGATGAGGTTTTTGAGGGAGAGGAGCTAAAAACAGCGGACGGCGGACAACTGCAACTGCAGTTTGCCGATGGCACGCAGTTCCAGTTGGGAACGGGTGCCCGGATTATCCTCAACAAGTATTTGTATAATGCCACGGCAGGCCAGGGAGAGTTTGCTGCCACGGTGATGAAGGGGGCTTTTGCCTATTCCAGCGGCAGTATGGCGCATTTGCATGCTGGTCGGCACACCACGATCAAAACACCCACCGCCCAGATTGGTGTTCGAGGCAGCGCCCTGCAAGGTGAAGTGGCCGATGATGGTCAGACCACAGTGGTGCATACTGCTGGCATTTTGGACATTTCTGATGCGCATGGCCAGGGTACGGTGACTTTGTTGCAGCCGGGGATGGCCACGGTTGTCACGCTGGACGGTTCTCCGCAACCGGCTTTTCCTGCTCCAAAATCTTTTCTGGATCGTTTCAATTCGCTTTTGCCGCCTTTGGTCTCGGATCATAAACAGGACAGTTCAAGTGACAAGTCGGATGCCGGGCGAGAAGCGTCGTTTGGCCATGATCTGATGAGCAGTTACCAGGATGTTGCCAGTGTTTCGACGCAGATCAAGGGAACGGTAGGGATCAATCTGGAGAAAATGAGCCAGGCGGAGGTAAAAGAGCTGGCTCATGACCTGCGGGAATTGGCCAGTCAACTGCCTCCGGTTGTCAAACCCACCTTGAGTACCTCGCACGGTGTTTTTCTGGACAGTGCCGTTGAGGGTATCCAATACCGCACCGCCAGCATGAGCGGCATTACCGACAAGAATGGTGGCTTTTCTTTCAAGGAGGGAGAGACGGTCACCTTCTATATCGGTGACATCAAAATTGGTGGTGCCGATTTGCGCCAAACCAGCAGTGGTCTGCCAATTGTCACCCCGACACTTTTGGCGGAGACGGCGACACGCGCTCTGTCAGGGGATAGCCAGACGAGCAAGAAAGAGGATGTGATTGCCAATGTGGCCCGCCTGCTGCAGAGTCTGGACAGCGATGGTGATCCCAGCAACGGTATCACCATTTCCGAAGAGGTACGTGCGCAGGCTGTTGGCACAACGGCCAAAGCCATTGATGTCACGGCCACCAAGGAGTCGTTTGGCGAAAATTCCAGCAGCAACCCGGTGCTGCAGTTGCTCAAGGAAACGAAGGGTGAAGAGGCCACTCTGGTTTCGGAAGAGGAGGCTCTGCAGCATTATGAGCAGACCTTGTCCATCCTGGAGTCGCTTAAGAATGTCACCGTTGAGACGGCCAGCTTTCTGTTTGCCGTGCAGGGAAAACTTTTTGAGATTGATCTGGGCGAATTGTTCACGGTACCCGCCGGGAATACGCTGGATTACAAAGTGACCTTGACCAGCGGCGCGGAATTTGATGGTTGGCTCCATTTTGATGCCGGTCGCGTCGCCTTCAGTGGCACCCCTGGTGATGCCGATGTGGGCAGCAATGTGATCAAGATCACTGCCACAATACACGGCAGTGGTGTGGCAAGCGGTTCGGTAAACTATGTGCTGATGGTGGGCAATGTCAACGATGCGCCGGAAGCACCGGTTGTCACTGACTATGCAGCTCATGTGGGCAGTGCGCTGTCGAATCTGACCCTTGCCCCCTTTACCGATGCCGATGGGGATTCCTTGCACTATGCGGCAACAGGTGTCGATGGCAGCGCTCTGCCTGCATGGCTGCACTTTGATGAGAGCACGCGGACCTTCAGCAGTGCCTCGTTGGCGCAGGCCGGTCAGTACACGCTCCGCGTGACGGCAACAGATTCCTCTCTTGCCAG